>NZ_JBFUGN010000084.1:0-15628 GCF_056402895.1 Rhizobacter sp. P3_B12
GTGCTCCGACGCGAGCAGCACGCCCGCCACGCCGCCGGCCTCGTCGCCCGCCGCCGATGCGGCACGCGGCGCGGCCAGCGCGGCCTCCACCGCCCGCCGCACTGCCTGGTGCACCTCGCGCGAATCGCGGAAGCGCACCTCGATCTTGGTGGGGTGCACGTTCACGTCGACGCGGTCCGGCGCGATCTCGATGAACAGCACATACGCCGGCTGGCGCCCGCCGTGCAGCACGTCTTCGTAGGCGGAGCGCACGCCGTGGGCGATCAGCTTGTCGCGCACGTAGCGGCCGTTGACGTACACGTACTGCTGGTCGGCGCGGGCACGCGCCGCGGCCGGCGTGCCGGCGCGCCCGGTGATGCGCATCGGCCCCGCCTCCAGCATCACCTCGCAGCTCTGCTCGACGAACTCGTCGCCCATCACGTCGCGCACGCGCTGCGCCTGCGTCGCGCGGCGCCATTGCTGCGACAGCTTGCCTTCGTGCSAGACCGCGAAGCCGGCGTCGGGCCGGGCCAGCGCATGGCGGCGCACCGCATCGAGGCAGTGCGCGAACTCGGTGGCATCGGTCTTCAGGAACTTGCGGCGCGCCGGCGTGCTGAAGAACAGCTCGCGCACCTCGACGCTGGTGCCGATGCCGCGGGCCGCCGGCACCAGCTCGCCGGAGCGCGCATCGATGCGCTGCGCATGCGGCGCGCCCTCGGTGCGGCTCGCGATGGCGAGTTCAGCCACCGACGAGATGGCCGCCAGCGCCTCGCCGCGGAAGCCCATCGTGACGACGCCCTCCAGCTCGGCCAGCGACGCGATCTTGCTGGTGGCATGCCGGCGCAGCGCGAGCGGCAGCTCGTCGCTCGGGATGCCCTGCCCGTCGTCCTCGACCAGGATGCTGCGCACCCCGCCGGCCACCAGCTTCACGGTGATCTCGCGGCCGCCGGCGTCGAGCGCGTTGTCGACCAGCTCGCGCACCACCGAAGCCGGCCGCTCGACCACCTCGCCGGCGGCGATCTGGCTGATCAGCTCGTCGGGCAGCTCGCGGATCGGACGGCGTGGGGCGGGCTGCAAAAGGGCATTCATCCGGGAATTGTAGGAGGCTCGTGATAATGCCCCGATGCACGACCTGACCCTCCTTGTCACGCTGGCCGGCGGCCTCGCCTTTGCACTTGTCTTCGGGGCGCTGACGCGCCGCATCGGCCTGTCGACACTGGTCGGCTACATGCTCGCCGGCATCGTCGTGGGGCCRTTCACACCGGGTTTCGTGGCCGATGCGGGCCTCGCATCGCAGCTCGCCGAGATCGGCGTGATCCTGCTGATGTTCGGTGTCGGCATGCACTTCCACCCGCAGGAACTGCTGCGGGTGTGGAAGCTCGCGGTGCCGGGGGCGATCGGGCAGAGCCTGGTGGCCGGCGTGGCCGGCTGGGCGCTGGCGCGCTGCTTCGGCTGGTCGCATGCGGCCGGCGCGATCTTCGGCATGGCGCTGGCGGTGGCCAGCACGGTGGTGCTGATGCGCATGCTGGTCGAGCAGAACCGGCTCGCGAGCCGCGACGGCCATGTCGCGGTCGGCTGGCTGATCGTCGAGGACCTGTTCACCGTCGGCGCGCTGGTGGTGCTGCCGCTGCTTGCGCCGCCGGCCGAAGGCGCCGCCGGTGCGACGCAATCCTTGGGCATGGCGCTGCTGATGGCACTCGGCAAGGTCGTCGTCTTCGCGCTGCTGGTCGGCGTGGTCGGCACGCGCGTGGTCGGCCGGGTGCTCGAGAAGGTGGCGCGCACGCAATCGTCGGAGCTCTTCACGTTGACGGTGTTCGTCGTCGCGCTGGGCGTTGCGGTGCTGGCGGCCGAGGTGTTCCACGTGTCGGTCGCGCTGGGCGCGTTCTTCGCCGGGCTGGTGGTCGGGCAGTCGCGCTTCGGCCCGCAGGCGGCCGCCGACATGGCGCCGTTCCGCGACGTGTTCTCGGCGCTGTTCTTCGTCTCGGTGGGGATGCTGTTCAACCCGGGCTTCGTCATCCAGCAGCCGTGGATGGTGCTGGGCGTGCTCGCGATCGTGCTGGTGCTGAAGCCGCTGATCGCGGTGGCGATCGTCGGCGTGCTGCGCGAGCCCTCGCGCACCAGCGCGACGGTGGCGGTGGGTCTCGCGCAGATCGGCGAGTTCTCGTTCATCCTCGCGAGCCTGGGGCTGTCGATCGGCGTGCTGCCGCGCGAGGCGATGGATGCGCTGGTGGTCGGCGCGATCGTCTCGATCGCGGTGAACCCGCTGCTGTTCCGCTGGATCGGCAAGCGGGTCGCGGAGCCGGATCCGGCGCACGTCGAGCCCACCGCCGTGCCGGCCGCCGAGGCAGGGCACGCGACGCCCGCCGTGCTGCTGTGCGGCTACGGCGCGCTCGGCCGGCGCATCGCGGCGCGCTGCGTCGAGGGCGGCATCGCGATCACCGCGGTGCACCACGACCCGGACATCGAAGCGGTGCCCGGCATGACGCTGGTGTTCGGCGACCCGACCCGCGGCCAGGTGCTCGAGGCCGCCGGCATCGCCGATGCGCGGCTGCTGGTGGTCGCCGACCTGCTGCTCGGCGCCAAGATCCAGGTGTGCACGCAGGCCCGGCGGCTGAACCCGCGCATCGTGATCAGCGGCAGCGCGAACACCGATGCGGAGCGCGCCTGGCTGGAGGAGTTCGGCGCGCAGTTCGTCAGCGACGGGCGCGACGAGCAGAGCGCGCAGATGGCGCGGGCGATCAAGACGCTCCTGTAGCCTTCCATCGATCACGCCAGTACAAATGGCAGGGTGTCAGCGCTGGACAGCGCCCCGTAACGTGGCCGGATGCAACGTCATCCCCTCGAAAGCAAACCGCCCGCATCAGCCATAGCGAACCGCATCGTGGTGATCCGTCACGTGCGAGCCATGGTGGATGCCGATCTTGCCGCGCTATACGGTGTGTCAACCAAGCGACTGAATGAGCAGGTCAAACGCAACGCCAGCCGGTTCCCATCCGACTTCATGTTTCAGCTCACGGACGCTGAGAAGGCCGAGGGGGTGGCAAAATACCACCTCGGCCAACTCAAATTCTCTCGAACGCGGCCCCATGCGTTCACCGAACACGGTGCGATTCAGGCTGCGAACGTCCTGGCAACGCCTGAAGCCGTCGAGATGGGCATCTTCGTCGTACGCGCCTTCGTTCACATGAGAGAGCTGGCTGGCGTGCACGCCGAGTTCGCCAAGCGGCTCGCCGAGTTGGAAGAGCGAACCGAAGCGCTGGCTCTGACGCAAGACACATTCAGCCGCAACACCCGCAACCAGCTGAGGCAGGTTTTCGACGCCTTGCGGGAGCTCACGACTCCACCCGATCCGCCGAAGCGTCCGATTGGATTCGTGACCGGAGAGAATGCAAACGATGATTCATCGCCACGAAGAAAGTAGGCAACGACCCGCTCGTGATGCTCTGCCCCTTCGCACAGAGATAATCGCCGCCCATGGACATCGCCCACTTCATTCTCGATTTCATCCTGCACGTCGACGTGCACCTCGCGAACTTCGTCGCGGCCTACGGCACCTGGGTGTACGCGCTGCTGTTCCTGATCATCTTCGTCGAGACCGGCGTCGTCGTGATGCCCTTCCTGCCGGGCGACTCGCTGCTGTTCGTCGTCGGTGCGCTGTGCGGTGCGGGGCTGATGAGCCTGCCGCTGTCGATCGGGCTGCTGGTGGCGGCCGCGATCCTGGGCAACCAGAGCAACTACGCGATCGGCCGCTACTTCGGGCCACGCGTGTTCCAGTGGGAGAACTCGCGCTTCTTCAACAAGAAGGCCTTCGAGCAGGCTCATGCCTTCTACGAGAAATACGGCGGCATCACGATCGTCGCCGCGCGCTTCATGCCCTTCCTGCGCACCTTCGCGCCCTTCGTCGCCGGCGTCGCGCAGATGACGCGCCGCAAGTTCACGCTGTACGACGTGAGCGGCGCGGTGCTGTGGGTCGGCGGCGTCACGCTGGCCGGCTACCTGTTCGGCAACATCCCGTGGGTCAAGGAGCACCTCGACAAGATCATCTGGGGCGCGATCCTGCTGCCGGGCTTGCTGGTGCTGTTCGGCGCTTGGAAGGCGCGACGCACGCAAGTCGCCTGACCCCGGATTGGCATCCGGGCTACAGCTGGCGTTGTCTTGCCAGCGGCGGGTTCTTCGCGAAGTAGCGCCGGATCCCGGTGGTCAGCGCGTCGACCAGTTGCAGCTGGTACTGCGGGTCGCGCAGCTTCGCTTCTTCTTCAGGGTTCGAGATGAAGGCCGTCTCGACCAGGATCGACGGGATGTCGGGGGCCTTCAGCACCGCGAAGCCGGCCTGCTCGACGCTGCCCTTGTGCAGCTTGCCGACCTTGCCGATCTGGCCCAGCACCTCGCTGCCGAGCTTCATGCTGTCCTTGATCTGCGCGGTGGTGCTCATGTCGAGCATCGCGCGCAGCACCGCGGCGTCCTTGGCCTTGAAGTTGACGCCGCCCACCATGTCGGCCGCGTTCTCCTTGTCGGCCATCCAGCGCGCCGCCGAGCTGCTCGCACCGTGCTGCGACAGCGCGAACACCGAGGCGCCGCGCGCCTTCGGCGTCAGGAAGGCATCGGCATGGATCGACACGAACAGGTCGGCCTGCACGCGCCGCGCCTTGCGCACCCGGTCCTGCAGCGGCACGAAGAAATCGGCATCGCGGGTCATCATCGCCCGAAAGCCCGGCAGTGCGTTGATGCGGTCGCGCAGTTTCAGCGCCACCTGCAGCACCACGTCTTTCTCGTGCAATCCGCTCGGGCCGCTCGCGCCGGGGTCCTCGCCGCCATGCCCGGGGTCGAGCGCGACGATGATCAGCCGGTCGATGCGCCCCTGCGACATCGGCGGCACCGTCGCGGCACCCGAGGCCAGCGGCCCGCCATGCGGCTGCGAGGCCGCGGCCACCGGCGGCTGAGGTGGCGCCGGTGCCGGCAGCGGCCTGATGTTGACGTCCGGCGGCCGGCCGATCTTGCCGATGAACTCGCCGAGCGCGTCCTGCACCTCCTGGGCGGCGCGTTGCTCGGCCTGCTCCTTGTCCTTGATCAGCGACAGCAGCGGATCGCGCTCTTCGGTCGGATAGAGGTCGAACACCAGCCGATGCTGGTACGCCGCCACCGGCGCCAGCGTGAACAGCTGCGGCGCGGTCGCCTGCTTCAGGTCGATCACCAGGCGCACCACGCGCGGCTGGTTCTGGCCGACGCGCACGCCGCCGATGAACGGGTCGTCGGAACGCACCTTGCCCACCAGCTCACGCAGCGCCGGGCTGAGTTCCAGCCCGTCGATGTCGATCACCAGCCGGTTCGGGTTCTCCGCCAGGAAGTGCTTGACCGACAGCGCCGAGTCGGATTCGAGCGTCACGCGGGTGTAGTCGGTGGCCGGCCAGACCCGCACCGCGACGATGCTCGCGCCGAAGGCGAGTTCGTTGGCGCCGAGCAGCAGCACGAGGCTGCCCAGGCCTTGCAGCGCGCCGCGCCGCTTCATGACAGCAGCTCCACGCCGAGCGGCGTCTGCGCGACCRGGCGCACGCGCCGCGGCCCCCCGCCCGCTTCGCCCGCACCCAGGTGAACGTCAGCGTCATCGAACGCGATGTCGATCCGCAGATCGGCCACGGGAAGCAGCTCCTGCGCCTTCTCCGGCCACTCGGCGATCTTCAGCCCCGGCGCCCCGAACACGTCGCGAAAGCCCGCATCCTCGAACTCCTGCGGATCCTCGAAGCGGTAGAAATCGAAATGCGAGATGACCGGTGCGCCCGGCAACGGATACTGCTCCATCACCGCATAGGTCGGGCTCTTGATGCGCCCGGTGACGCCGAGTGCCTGCAGCAGGTGGCGCGTGAAGGTGGTCTTGCCGGCCCCCAGCGGGCCGTGCAGTTCGATGAAGGCCGTGCGCAGCGAGGGATGCGCCGCCAGCCGCTGCGCGGTGGCGGCGCAGGCGGCCTCGTCGGGCCAGGGCAGCGATCGGGTTTCTAGAATCGTCAAATGACCGAAGCTCAGCAGTTGGACGGGGATGGCCTGGTCGCGCAGTTGCGCGACTGGGGCCTCGCGCTCGGATTTTCACAGATCGGCGTCGCCGATGTGGATCTGTCCTCCGCCGAGGCAGGGCTTCTGGCGTGGCTGCGCGACGGTTTCCATGGCGAGATGGGCTACATGGCCGCGCACGGCCTGAAGCGCGCCCGTCCCGCCGAGCTGGTGCCGGGCACCGTGCGCGTGATCACCGCGCGCATGGACTATCTCCCCCAGGCGACACCCGACGACTGGCAGGCCGTCGAATGGGACCGCCTCGCGTCGCCCGCGCAGGCCGCGGTGTCGGTCTATGCCCGCGGCCGCGACTACCACAAGGTGCTGCGCCACCGGCTGCAGAAGCTCGCCGATCGCCTGCAGCAAGAGGTCGGCCCGCGCGGCCACCGCGTGTTCACCGACTCGGCGCCGGTGCTCGAGGTCGAGCTCGCGTCGCGCAGCGGCATCGGCTGGCGCGGCAAGCACACGCTGACGCTGCACCGCGAGGCCGGCTCGATGTTCTTCCTCGGCGAGATCTACGTCGACCTGCCGCTGCCGCTGTCGACCCCGGTCAGCGGGCACTGCGGCAGCTGCAGCGCCTGCATCGACATCTGCCCGACGCGCGCCATCGTCGCGCCCTACCGCGTCGATGCGCGGCGCTGCATCTCGTACCTGACGATCGAGCATGCCGGGCCGATCCCCGTCGAGCTGCGACCGGCGATCGGCAACCGCATCTACGGCTGCGACGACTGCCAGCTCGTGTGCCCGTGGAACAAGTACGCGCAGCGCAGCCCGCTGCCCGACTTCGACGTGCGCGACGCACTCGCCGCGCCGACGCTGCGCGGCCTGTGGGCCTGGACCGAGGCCGACTTCCTGCGCCACACCGAAGGCAGCGCGATCCGCCGCATCGGCCACCAGCGCTGGCGCCGCAACCTCGCGGTGGCGATCGGCAACGCCTTGCGCGATCCGGCCACGCCGGCCGCCGAGCGCGAGGCGCTGGCGGATGCGTTGCAAGCCGATCGCGAGGGGGCTGACGAACTGGTGCGGGAGCACATAGACTGGGCGCTCTCCGCGTGATCCGTGGCAGTTGAGCGGCACGAACATTGCTGAACCCGATGTTGTCCTTATCGAACTGCCACGAATGATCGCCCGCCTGCTGCTGCTTCTCGCCTTCTGCCTGTCCCTCCCCGCGCATGCCGCGCCGCGCTGCCTGAGCGACTGCACGCCGCGCATCGGCATCGTCTCGGCCTTCGGCGCCGAGGCCGACATCCTGGTCGCCAACACCCAGGGCCGGCGCAGCTTCACGGTCAACGGCAACCGCTTCACGACCGGCACGCTGCGCGGCAACCGGGTCGTCATCGTGCTGAGCGGCGTCAGCATGATCAACTCGACGATGGTCACGCAGCTGATGCTGGACCACTTCCACGTGCAGCGGCTCATCATGAGCGGCATCAGCGGCGGCGTGAACCCGGCCCACCATGTCGGCGACGTGATCGTGCCCGAGCGCTGGGCGATGCCGCTCGAGGTGTACTGGAACCACGACGGCACGCCGCCCGCGCCCTGCGGTTCGCCTGGCGACGTGAGCTGCCTCGGCCTGAAGCTCGCCGAGGTCAATGGCCAGCCGGTGCCGCCCTTCGTCGGCGCGGCGCCGGTCGGGGGCCTCTTCATGCGGCAGAACTTCGTGATGAGCCGCGAGCGCGCGCCGCAGGGCGAGTTCCGCTTCGACTACGAGGCCGATCCGGCGATGCTCGAGGTCGCCCGCGCGATCCGGCCCGAGCTGGCGCGCTGCGGCCCGAAGGCCTTCAAGCCGGGCGTGGCCGAGCCCGACCCGAAGCTGTGCGTCGCGACGCAGCCGCGCGTGGTGGTCGGCGGGCGTGGCGTCTCGGGCACGCTGTTCCTCGCCAACCCGGCCTACCGCAGCTACCTGTTCGAGCAGCTGCAGGCCGAGACCTTCGAGATGGAGACCGCCGCGCTCGCGCACGTGGCCCACGCGAACGGCGTGCCCTACATCGCGTTCCGCAGCCTCAGCGACCTGGCCGGCGCGGAGGAGTTCAACGCCGACGTCGGCGCGCTGTTCTCGAGCGGGCTGGCCGAGACCAACGAAGCGGCCGTCACGATGGCCTTCCTCGAGGCCTGGAAGGCCCGTGCCACTCCCCGGAGACAACCGAAATGAAGAAGACCCCGATCCTCGCGTCCGCCGTTGCCGTTTTGCTGGCCGCGGCCGCCTCGCTGGCCCAGGCGCAAGCCCCGGCACCCGCCCCACGCCCGCTGAAGGTGCTGATCATCGCGATGTTCGAGCCCGAGGCCGCGCCGTGGATCGCGCCGATGAAGCTGACCGAGGCCATCCCGGTGCCCGGCCTGCTGCCCGAGAGCCCGGCGCTGCGCTGCAACACCGACGACGTGTGCCTGCTGACGGCAGGCATGGGGCACGCCAATGTCGCCGCCTCCACGATGGCCGTCACGCTCGACCCCCGCTTCGACCTGCGGCAGACGTACTTCCTGATCGCCGGCATCGCGGGCATCGACCCGGCGCGCGGCACGCTCGGCACGGCCGCGTGGGCGCGCTACCTGGTCGATGTCGGCATCGCGCACGAACTCGATGCACGCGAGATGCCCAAGGGCTGGGCCTCGGGCTACTTCGGCATCATGACCAAGGGCCCCGGCGAGAAGCCGAAGTTCGACTACCACACCGAGCTCGCACAGCTCGACGAGGCGCTGCTGCAGAAGGCGCTGGCGCTCAGCAAGAATGCGAAGCTCGCCGACAGCGACGCCGCCAAGGCCTACCGCAAGCGCTACAAGCAGCCGGCGGCCCGCAAGCTGCCCACCGTGACCCAGTGCGACACGCTGGGCGGCGACACCTGGTGGCACGGCGACAAGCTGGGCGAGCACGCCCGCGCCTGGACCAGGCTGCTGACCGATGGCAAGGGCACCTACTGCACGACCCAGCAGGAAGACAACGCCACCTACAACGCGCTGGCCCGGGCGGCGGCCGCCGGCCGCGTCGATGTCAAGCGGCTGGCCGTGCTGCGCACCGCCTCGAACTTCGACCGCCCCCATTCGGGGCAGAGCGCCTATGCGTCGCTGATGGCCTCGACCGCCGGCACGCCGGGCGGCTTCGTGCCGGCCACGCAGAACCTGGTCGCGGCCGGCGGGCCGCTGGTGAACGACATCGTGGCGCACTGGGACCAGTGGCGCGTCGGCGTGCCCGCGCCGTGAGCGGCGCCCGCCGATGCACCTGAACGTGGCATGGCAGTTGCTGTTGCCCTCCATTCCCTCACCCACACGGATGTACCCATGCCCCAACAAGCGGCCCCGTTCGCGCTGACCCGCGCCTCCCTCTGCATCGGACTGGCCCTGGCCGCACTGGCGGCCCAGGCCCAGGCCCAGGCCCAGGAAATCAGCGTGCTGGCCCCGGTCACCGTGACCGCCGAGCGCCGCAGCGAGAACGCGAAGGACGTACCGATGTCGATCTCGACGCTGGGCGGCGAGAAGCTCGACGTGCTGAACTCGTCCGGCGAAGACATCCGCATGCTGTCGGGCCGCGTGCCGAGCCTGAACATCGAGTCGTCGTTCGGCCGCGCCTTCCCGCGCTTCTACATCCGCGGCTACGGCAACACCGATTTCCACCTGAACGCATCGCAGCCGGTCTCGCTGATCTATGACGACGTGGTGCAGGAGAACCCGATCCTGAAGGGCTTCCCGGCCTTCGACCTCGACCGCATCGAGGTGCTGGCCGGCCCGCAGGGCACCCTGTTCGGCCGCAACACGCCGGCCGGCGTGGTGAAGTTCGAATCGGTCAAGCCGCAGCTGAAGAAGAACGAGGGCTACGGCAGCATCAGCTACGGCACCTTCGGCACCACCAACCTCGAAGGCGCGTGGAACGCATCGGCGAGCCCCGATTTCGCGGCCCGCGTGTCGATCCAGTCGCAGCACCGCGACGACTGGGTCGACAACAACTACCGCCCGGCGCAGACCGACAAGCTCGAAGGCTACGACGACAACGCGATCCGCCTGCAGGCGCTGTACCAGCCGAACAGCAGCTTCAGCGCGCTCGGCAACGTGCACATGCGCGACCTGAAGGGCACGGCGCGGCTGTTCCGCGCCAACATCATCAAGCCGGGCACCAACGACCTGGTCGACGGCTTCGACGAGAAGTCGGTCACGATCGACGGCAAGAACGAGCAGACGCTGTCGAACTTCGGCACCAGCCTGCGGCTGCGCTGGGCCTTCGACACGGTGGCGCTGAACTCGATCACCGGCTTCGAGCACCTGTACACCTACAGCCGCGGCGACGTGGACGGCGGCTACGGCGCTCCGTACGCCCCGGGCGGCGCGAACGGCCCCGGCTTCATCCCGTTCTCGAGCGAGACCTCGGACGCGCTGAACGGCCACCGCCAGTACTCGCAGGAGTTCCGCCTCGAGTCGCTGGCCGGCGGCCCGCTGAAGTGGCAGACCGGCGTCTACCTGTTCCGCGAGCGCTACCTGATCGACAGCATCAGCTACGACACCATCTTCCACGGCCCGGACACCTCGGTGCAGACCACGCAGGTCAACAACGCCTGGGCGGTGTTCGGTTCGGCCAACTACCAGTTCACGCCGCAGCTGAACGTGCGGGGTGGCCTGCGCTATACGCACGACGAGAAGTACCTCGCGACGACCACCGCCAACACGACGATCGACCGCAGCGCCGGCACCACCGCCGACACCAAGGACTCGAAGGTCAACTGGGACCTGAGCGGCACCTACGCGCTGACGCCCGATGTGAACCTGTACGCGCGCGTCGCCACCGGCTTCCGCGCCTCGAGCCTGCAGAACGCATCGGCCTTCGGCCCGCAGTCGAAGGCCGGCCCGGAGACCAACACCTCGTACGAGGCCGGCGTGAAGGCCGACCTGTGGAACAAGCGGGCGCGCACGGCGTTCAGCGTCTTCCACTACGACGTGAAGGACCAGCAGCTGAGCGCGGTGGGGGGCACGCAGAACGTGACGACGCTGGTCAGCGCGAAGAAGGCGCAGGGCCAGGGCGTGGAGTTCAACTTCGACGCCTACCTGACCGACACGCTGCTGCTGGGCCTGAACGGCAGCTACAACATGACGAAGATCAAGGACGGCGATCTCGTCGTGGCCGGCTGTGCGCAGTGCACGGTGAACGACCCGGCGGGCCCGGTGGCTGGCACGTACCACATCGACGGCAACCCGCTGCCGCAGGCCCCGAAGTGGATCGGCAACGTGACGCTGCGCTACGGCATGCCGACGGCATCGGGCGGCGAATACTTCGTCTACACCGATTGGGCGTACCGCAGCAAGATCAATTTCTTCCTGTACGAGTCGACCGAGTTCACCGGCAAGTCGCTGCTGACGGGCGGGTTGCGGCTGGGCTACCAGTGGGCCAACGGGAAGTACGAGGCGGCTGTCTTCGCGCGCAACATCACGAACGAGATCCAGGTCGTGGGGGGCATCGACTTCAACAACCTGACCGGGTTCGTCAACGAGCCGCGGACCTTCGGGGCGCAGTTCAAGGCGACCTTCTAAAACACCCGTTCGCCCTGAGCAGGGACCGAGCTTGTCGAGGGCCTGTGTCGAAGGGTTGGTGACCCGGCACAAGGGCTTCGACAAGCTCAGCCCAACCCTTCGACAGGCTCAGGGCGAGCGGTGTTGTGTGCGCATCAGGCTGGCAGTGCCGCGAGCACCGCCAGCCATACCGGGATGCTCAGCATCCCGAGCAACGTCGACAGCGTGACGAGCCCCGCCACATAGGCTCCGTCGCCACCCATCCGCGCGGCGAGCACATAGGCGCTGGAGGCCGTCGGCATCGCGGCGAACAGGACGACGATGTCACGCTGCGCCAGCGGCAACGCCAGCACGGCCGTCAGCCCGATCGCCACCGCCGGCAGCACCGCATGCCGGATCGTCAGGAAGGCCGCAGCCAGCCCCGGCGCGGCCCGCAGCCCCGCCACCCGCAGCCCCGCCCCCACCGCCATCAGCCCGACCGGCAGCGCCGCCACACCAATGCGCTGCAGCGTCGTCGCGACCGCCTCCGGAAAGCGCAGCCCGATCAGGTTCGCGATCAGCCCCGCCACCGTGCTGACGATCAGCGGATTGCGAACGATCTCGCGCATGTATGAATGCCCGCCATGGCGCGCCAGCGGCCACACCGCCGCCACGTTGCACAGCGGCACGCCCAGCGCGATCAACAAGGCCATCCACGCGACACCTTGCTGCCCACCCAGCCGCTCGGCCAGCGCCAGCGCGATGAACGAGTTGAAGCGGAACGCCGTCTGCGCACCCGACGCATGCAGCCGCGCATCCACCCCCGGCCAGCGCCGCAAAGCGTAGGACAGCCCGATGCCCACCAGCAGCATGCCGATGCCGCTGGCTGCCAGGCTCAGCGTCTGCGCCGGTTGCAGCGGGCTGCGCACGATGGAGTTGAACAGCAGCACCGGGAACAGCACGTAGTAGACGAGCCGCTCGGCGGCCTCCCAGACGGGGCGGTCCAGCGCGGTGTAGCGGCAGATGCAGAAGCCGCAGACGATCAGCAGGAAATCGGGCAGCAGCAGGAGGGCATTCGACATGCGGTCCGAGTGTGCCAGCGACACCCCGCTCCCTCGTGCTTTCCCGCTTCGTAGTTTCCACAGGGCTGCTGCCGGGCGGCGGGAGCAGGATCGCTCACAATGCCCCTCGTTTCGTGCTTCGACTCATCCGCAACAGGAGACACCATGCAACGCAGAACACTGATCGCCGCCGCTGCCCTCGCGAGCGCGCTGCTCGCCGCCCACGGCGCTGCCCAGGCCCAGGCGTACCCGACCAAGCCGGTGCGGCTGGTCGTGCCCTTCGCGCCCGGCGGCACGACCGACATCATCGCCCGCGTGGTGGCCGAGAAGATCAACGGCCCGCTGGGCCAGACGATGATCGTCGAGAACAAGGCCGGCGGCGGCGGCTCGGTGGGCGCCAACGAGATCGCGAAGGCGGCGCCCGACGGCTACTCGCTCGGCGTGGCCACCGTGTCGACGACCGCGGCCAACCCGGCGATCAACGCGAAGATCCCGTACAACCCGATCACCGACTTCACGCCGATCATCAACGTGGCGGCCACGCCGAACGTGATCGCGGTGCACCCGAGCTTTCCGGCCCGCGACTTCGCCGGCTTCCTGGCCGAGCTGAAGAAGAACCCCGGCAAGTACTCGTTCAGCAGCTCGGGCACCGGCGGCATCGGCCACCTGCAGATGGAGCTGTTCAAGAGCCTCTCCAACACCTTCGTCACGCACATCCCGTACCGCGGCGCGGGCCCGGCGCTGAACGACACGATCGCCGGCCAGGTGCCGATGATCTTCGACAACCTGCCATCCGCCCTGCCCTTCATCAAGGACGGCCGGCTGATCCCGATCGTCGTCGCAGCGCCGACGCGCCTGGCCGTGCTGCCCAACGTGCCGACCTTCAAGGAGGTCGGCTTCGAAGGCGTCAACCGCATGGCGTTCTACGGCATCTACGGACCGAAGGGCCTGCCGAGGGACATCGTCGACAAGGTCAGCGCCGCGGTGAAGAAGACGCTCGAGGATCCGGCGGTGAAGAAGCGCATCGAGGAGACCGGCTCGCTGCTGGTGGCGAACACGCCGGAGCAGTTCGCGGCACAGATCGCGGCCGAGTACGAGGTCTACAAGAAGGTCGTCGCGCAGCAGAAACTCAAGCTGGACTGATTGGACGCCTCGCCTGAACTGACGGAAAGCCACGGCGCGATCGATCGCTTCATCGACGCGCTGTGGATCGAGGACGGCCTCGCGGCCAATTCGCTGGCCGCCTACCGGCGCGACCTGGCGCTGTATGCGCAGTGGCTCGCGAAGGAGCCGAAGAAGGCGCTGAACGCCAGCACCGAGACCGACCTGCGCGCCTACGCGGTGACGCAGGTCGCCGGCAAGGCCACCAGCGCGAACCGGCGCCTGGCGGTCTTCAGGCGCTACTTCCGCTGGGCGCTGCGCGAGCACCTGGTCGTCGTCGACCCGACGCTGAAGCTGCTCGCCGCGCGCCAGCCGCTGCGCGTGCCGAAGACGCTGAGCGAAGCCCAGGTCGAGACGCTGCTGAAGACACCCGACACCGACACCCCGCTCGGCCTGCGCGACCGCACGATGCTCGAGCTGATGTATGCGAGCGGGCTGCGCGTGAGCGAGCTCGTCACGCTGAAGGCCGTGCACCTCGGGCTGTCGGACGGCGCGCTGCGCGTCACCGGCAAGGGTTCGAAGGAGCGGATCGTGCCGTTCGGCGACGAGGCGCACGCCTGGCTGCGGCGCTACCTCGACGAGGCGCGCGCCGACATCCTGAAGGGCCAGGCGAGCGACGCGCTGTTCGTCACCGGCCGCGGCGGGCCGATGACGCGGCAGATGTTCTGGCAGCTCGTCAAGAAGTACGCGCTGCAGGCCGGCATCCATGCGCCGCTGTCGCCGCACACGCTGCGCCATGCCTTCGCGACCCACCTGCTGAACCACGGCGCCGACCTGAGGGCGGTGCAGATGCTGCTGGGGCATGCGGACATCTCCACCACCACCATCTACACGCACGTGGCGCGGGAGCGGTTGAAGGCGCTGCATGCCGCCCACCATCCCCGCGGCTGACGCTACTTCACGATCACCAGGTACATGCTGATACCCGCATTGTTCAACGGCCCCAGCGTCACCGTGCCGGGGTTGAATCGCTTCTTGAAGACGCTGAACGCGCGGGTCGTGCCGCCCTCCGAGGTCGTCAGGTCGGTTCCGGTGTCGACCCAGCTGCTGTCGACCCACGACGGCAATGCGCCGCGGTTGTCGAACGCCAGGTAGACATCCGCCGCCGCGCTCAGCGAGAAGCTCGCGAGCGGCGTGCCGGTGTACGACTTCGATGCATTCGCGGTGCGCACCCAGCGGCCGCCGGCCACCGCGGCCGGCAGGCTGGCCACGGTGAACGTGCGGTCGCCATAGACGGTGTTGCCGACCTGCAGGTTGGACTGCACCGACCAGGCCGCCGAGTTGGCGCCATCGGACACCACCAGGCTGCCGATCGTCGCGACCGGCGGCGTCGTGCCGCAGCCCGTCACGCGCGCGCCGCCCCAGTCCGCGTGGTCGTAGCCGTCGCCATCGCCGCCATCGGTGACCACCAGCCGCAGCGTGTTCTTGCCGGCCACGCTCACCAGCGCCTTCTTGCGGATCTCGCCCCCGCGCGTGACGCCGCTGTCGTAGGCCAGCACGCCATCCAGCCAGACCTGGAACACGACCGAGCCGTTGTTGCCGGCCTCGCCATCGATGCCCAGGTCGCTCAGGAAGCTGCCGCTGCAGCCGCCGTTCAGCGCGAAGCTGATGTCCGACGGCGCGTGCACCCCGAGCCCCTTCAGGTAGGGCACCGAGGCCAGCGTGATCGTCTTGCCGTCGGCCGCGCCCTGCTCGCCGTTGCTGCGGTCGACCTCGTACGGCCCCCAGCCGTTGACGGGCGTCCCCACCACCGGCAGCTGGCTGACAGGCGTGCGCGGAATGATGTCGCGCGTCGCGCTCGCGGTGGCGCCCGACGAATCGCGCACCGTCAGCGTGATGCGCAGCCACATGTTGGCCTCGGTCGCCTCGAAATCCGGCACCGTGAAGCTGCCGCCCGTCGCGCCGCTGACCGGCGTCAC
>NZ_JBFUGN010000085.1:0-12585 GCF_056402895.1 Rhizobacter sp. P3_B12
GGCGTGGCCGGCCGTGCCGGCCACGGCCGCCAGCGCGGCAGCGGCGATCAGGAGAGTGCGTCGGATCATTTGGCAGTGCGCGCTTGCTCGAGCGCGGTGTCGATGTCGAGGAATTTCCAGAACTCGCGGACGAACGGGTTGCGGCGGTAGCCCAGCACCCACGGGTGCATCAGGTCGGTGGCGATGCGGTGCGCGCTGATCTTGTACGGCAGGTAGGCCACCATCAGCTTGCTCGCGTCGCGCAGCACCGCCTCGCGCTCCGGGCCGTCGGGCATCCGGCCCTGCTTCTCGAACAGCGCATTGAAGGCCGGCAGGTCGAAGCGCGAGTGGTTGGCGCCGCCCTTGTTCGGGCCGTACGCGAGCGCGAGGAAGGTGTCGGCATCCGGCGTCGTCGCGCTCCAGGCCACGCCCCACATCATCAGCTTGCCGGCGCGCGAGGACTTCAGGTTCTCCGGCCACTTCGCGGTCCTGAAGACCATGCGGATGTTGACCGCGCGCATGCTCTTGTCCCACAGCTCGACGAGCTGGCGGCTCAGTTGGTCGGRCTGCGTCGAGTACTCGATGACGAGCGGGCTGCCGTCGGGCAGGTCGCGCCAGCCGTCGCCGTCGCGGTCGACATACCCGTAGGTGTCGAGCAGCGCGCGCGCCCGGTCGGGGTCGTAGTCGCTCATCTCGGTCTTGACCGTCGGGTCGTAGCCGTACACGGCGGGGGCGATCGCGGTCTGTGCCGGAATCGCCTGGTTCTTGCGCGCGATCTGCAGCTCGGCCGGCGCGTTGTAGGCCAGCGAGATCGCGCGCCGCAGCGCCACCTTCTCGGGCGTGTAGCCGCCGACCACCGGGTTCTCGTGGTTGAAGAAGCCAGCGATCACCGCATCGACCAGCGGCGCCTGGTCCATCTGGATGCCCTGCTTCGCGAGGTTGGGCGCGATCCGGTTGCGCGGGATCGCGATGCCCGAGAACTCGGCCGGCAGCCGGTCGAGGAAATCGCTCTGGCGGTTCAGGAAGCTCAGCCAGCGCGGCTGCGTCTCCTCGATGATCGAGATCTCGACGCGGTCGAGCATCGGGATGCGCTTGCCCTTCATCGCGCGCGCGATGGCCTGCGAACGCGGGTCGTCGGCGGGCGCCTCCTCGTCGTAGAACCGTTCGCGGTAGCCGGGGTTGCGCTCCAGCACGATCAGCGAGCTGCGGCGCCAGTCGGCCAGCCGGAACGGGCCGGTGCCCACCGGGTGCGCCATGATCGCCGTGCCGTACAACTCCACCACCTCGCGCGCCATCGCGCCGAAGGCGCCGGCGTCGGTCATGATCTGCTGGTGGAAGCGCGGCGACGGCTCGGCCAGCCTGACCTGGAAGGTGTAGCGGTCGAGCGCGCGCAGGCCGTCGACCTCGCGGTCGTACGGGAACGGCTGCTTCGAAGCGATCACCTGCTGTCGCAACTCCGACAGCCCGAGCAGCTTCGCGTTCTCGAGCAGGTACAGGTTGGGGCTCTTCCACTGCGGGTCGTAGTGGCGCTTCAGCGTGTAGACGTAGTCCTGCGCGACCAGCTCGCGGCGCTGGCCCTTGAAGGCCGGGTCGTCCTGGAAGTACGTGCCGGGCTTCAGGCGGAACGTGAAGGTCTTGAAGTCGTCGCTGATCTCCGGCAGCGCCGCCGCGGTGTTCGGCTTCATGCGGACCGGCCGYGCGAGGTAGTCGAAGGTCAGCGGGGTCTCGAAGATGCCGGCGGTGACGGTGCGCGAATAGAGATCGCTCAGCTGCACCGGGTCGAAGCCGGTCTCGGCGACCGGGAAGGCATACCTCAACACTTTCAGCGGCGCCGCGGGCTGCGCGGCGGGCGCCGGTGGCGCTGCCGAACAGCAGAGGGCGAAGAAGGCGAGCAGCCCGGCTGCACCGCGTCGGATCATGGTCACGGACTCCTGGTGGGAGGGCACGCTGCCGGCGCTCGTGGCGCGGCGGCATGCCGGAGGCGCGAAGTCTAGGGCCTGCCCGGGGCGGGTGTCCTCCGGGCTTGCCCCGGCCTGCGCGCGGAACTTTCCGCACCGGCATGCAAGTTGCGTGCGCTGCGAAGTTCCTGAGGGCAAACGCGGGGCAGGGGGCTTCGGGCCGGGCCTTAGACTCGCGCCTGCCCAGATTCCGGCACGCGCCGCCCCCCGACCCGGGCCGGCGGGGCGGGCCGGTCCTCTTTTCTCGACCCGAGACGCTCACGACAACATGGCGGCCTACCTGATACGGCGCCTGTGGCAAATGATCCCGACCTTGATCGGGGTGGTGCTGCTGGTGTTCTTCCTCTTCAAGTACTTCGGCGGCGACCCCGCCGAAATCCTCGGTGGCCTGAACGCCACCCCGCAGCAGGTGGATGCGATCCGCGAGCAGCTCGGGCTGAACAAGCCGGTGTGGCAGCAGCTGCTGATCTACTTCCGCAGCATCGTGACGCTGGACTGGGGCCACAGCTGGGCCACGCAGGAATCCGTCAGCAACATCTTCGCGACCCGCGCGCCGGCCACGCTGACGGTGATGCTGCCTATCCTCGCGCTCGACACGCTGCTCGCGCTGCCGATCGCGATGTGGGTGGCCTACCGCCGCGGCTCGCTGGCCGACCGCAGCATCATGGTGATCTCCACCATCGCGCTGTCGGTCTCGTTCCTGGTCTACATCATCGTCGGCCAGTACGTGTTCGGCTTCCAGCTCGGCTGGTTCCCGGTGCAGGGCTGGAGCGACAGCACCTGGACCAACCTCGTGACCTACGTGCCGCTGCCGGTGCTGCTGGCGCTGCTGGTGGGTATCGCGCCGCAGACGCGGCTGTACCGCACCTTCTTCCTCGACGAGCTCGGCCACGACTACGTGCGCACCGCGCGTGCCAAGGGCATGACCGAGCGCACGGTGCTGTTCAAGCACGTGCTGCGCAACGCGATGATCCCGATCGTGACAAACATCGCGCTGGCGCTGCCGGGCGTGTTCGTCGGCTCGTTCCTGATCGAGGTGTTCTTCTCGATCCCGGGCCTGGGCCGCGAGATCATCCTCGCGGTGAACCGCAGCGACTACCCGGTGATCCAGGCCGTCACCGTCTACCTGGCGATGCTGACGATGCTGGTGAACCTGGGCGCGGACATCCTCTACAAGCTGATCGATCCCCGGGTGGTCCTCAAATGAGCGCGGTGCTTTCTCCTGCAGGGCTGCCTGCACGGCAATCGATGGGCGTCTGGCAGGCCGCCTGGAAGCGGCTGCGGGCGGACCGCGTCGGCATGGTGTCGATGGTGGTGGTGGCGGCGTTCGCGCTGCTGGTGCTGCTGGGCTCGGTCGGGCTGCTGGCGCGCGGCTGGCAGAAGGAAGTGGGCGTGCCGAACGCGCCGCCCACCTTCATGGGGCCGGCCGCCGCCGTGGAGCAGAGCGCGATCCCGGTGCCGAAGGGGCCGAACGTCGACCTCTCGGCGGTCGACCCGCTGGCCCCGCGCTACAAGGAGTGGGACGAGCGCGCCGCCAAGTTCAAGACCGAGGACAGCGTCAAGCGCGAGACGCTGCCGTTCGGCGGCGACCGCATCGGGCGCGACGTGCTGACCAAGGCGCTGAAGGGCACGCAGACCTCGGTGTTCGTCGGCCTGCTCGCGGCCATCGTGGCCAGCGTGATCGGCACGCTGCTGGGCGCGCTGGCCGGCTTCTTCGGCGGCAGGATGGGCGACTTCCTCGAGTGGCTGTACAGCGTGTTCACGTCGATCCCGGACATCCTGCTGATCCTGTCGTTCGCGGTGATCTTCGGGCGCGGCATCGGCAGCGTGGCCATCATCCTCGCGCTGGTCGGCTGGACCGGCATGTACCGGCAGGTGCGGGCCGAGTTCCTGAAGCACTCGGTGCGCGAGTACGTGCGCTCGGCCGAGGCGATCGGTGCGTCGGCGGCGTCGCGCATGTTCCGGCACATCCTGCCGAACATCAGCCACGTGATCCTGGTGCGCATGTCGCTGCTGGTGGTGGGCTTCATCAAGTTCGAGGTGATCCTGTCGTACCTGGGGCTGGGCGTCGGCGTCGACGACGTGTCGTGGGGCACGATGCTGGCCGAGGCGCAGAGCGAGCTGATCCTCGGCTACTGGTGGCAGCTGGTGGCGGCGACCGCGTTCATGGCGGTGTTCGTGACGGCGTTCTCGCTGTTCGCCGATGCGTTGCGCGATGCGCTGGATCCGAAGCTGCGGGGACTGGAATGAGCCTGTTGACGATCAAGGACCTGCGCGTGTCGTTCCGCGTGGGCAACGAGGGCGGGGTGGTGCACCGGACCCAGGCCGTGGGCCGCGAGATCGACGGGCAGTCGGTGGGCGTGAGCTTCGACGTGCCGGAGAACACCACGGTGGCGCTGGTCGGTGAATCGGGCTCGGGCAAGAGCGTGACCGCGATGTCGATCCTGAACCTGCTGCCGAGCAATGCCGAGCGGCAGGGCGCGATCGGCTTCCTGGGCCGCGACCTGCTGGCCGCGACGCTGCCCGAGCTGCAGGCGCTGCGCGGCAAGGACATCGCCTGCGTGTTCCAGGACCCGATGAGCTCGCTGAACCCGGTGTTCACCGTCGGGCAGCAGCTGGTGGAGCCGCTGGTGCGCCACCTGGGCCTGACGCGCCGGCAGGCGCTGGCGCGCGCCGAGGCGCTGCTGGTCGAGGTGGGGCTGCCGGAGCCGAAGCGGCGGCTGGCGGCCTACCCGCATGAACTGTCGGGCGGACAGCAGCAGCGCGTGATGATCGCGATGGCGCTGTCGTGCGAGCCGAAGCTGCTGATCGCCGACGAGCCGACGACGGCGCTCGACGTGACGATCCAGCGCCAGATCCTGGAGCTGCTCGCGAAGCTGAAGACGCAGCACCGCATGAGCATGCTGTTCATCACGCACGACCTGGGCGTGGTCGGCGAGATTGCCGACCAGGTGGTGGTGATGCGCCAGGGCACGGTGCGCGAGCAGGGGCCGGTGGCCGGCATCTTCAGCGCGCCGCACGACCCGTACACGAAGGCGCTGCTGGCCTGCCGGCCGACGCTGGAACAGCGCGGTGCGCGGCTGATGGTGATCGACGACCACATCGCCGGCCGCGCGGCGGCGGCGGCGCCGGCACCGAAGGATGCATTGGCGCCGATCGTGATCGATGCGAGCAACCTGACGAAGAGCTTCTGGCTGCGCAGCGGCGTGTTCGGCCGCAAGGAATTCCAGGCGGTGAAGGGCGCGAGCTTCACGCTGCGGCGCGGGCACACGCTGGGCGTGGTCGGCGAATCGGGCTCCGGCAAGACGACGATGGGGCTGACGCTGCTGCGCCTGCACGAGGTGAACGGCGGGCCGGTCGGCGGCAAGGTGATGTTCGACGGCCAGGACCTGCTGGCGCTGAGCCGGCGCGAGCTGCTGCCGATGCGCCGGCGCATCCAGGTGGTGTTCCAGAACCCGTATGCGTCGCTGAACCCGCGCTTCACGATCGGGCAGACGCTGACCGAGCCGATGGCGATCCACGGCATCGGGGCCGACGGCGCAGTGCGCGAGCAGCGCGCGCGGGCGCTGCTGGACAAGGTCGGGCTCGACGACAGCGCGATGCACAAGTACCCGCACGAGTTCTCCGGCGGCCAGCGCCAGCGCGTGGCGATCGCGCGCTGCCTGACGCTGGACCCGGAGGTGCTGGTGCTCGACGAGGCGGTCAGCGCGCTCGACGTGTCGGTGCAGGCGCAGGTGCTGAACCTGCTGAAGGACCTGCAGGACGAGCTGGGCCTCGCCTACATCTTCATCAGCCACGACCTGGCGGTAGTGCGCTTCATGGCCGACGAGGTGCTGGTGATGAAGGACGGCGAGGTCGTCGAGCAGGCGAGCGTCGCGCAGATCCTGGAGCAGCCGCAGCAGGAGTACACGAAGCGCTTGCTGGGGGCGATACCGCGCGGCTACAGGGCCGCGAGCGCGGCGTAGCCGCTGATCACCGGTAGCGCTTCACGATCGCCTGGTAGGACCCGTCCGCCCTCATCTGATCGATGGCGTCGGCGATCCTCCTGGCGATCTCCTTCGGGAAACCGTGGGACGCGGCGACCCAGGACACCTTGACCGGCCCCAGGCGGGGGCCGTACTTCAGTTCGGCAGGGTCGAAGCCGGCCTGCCGGTACACACCGTGCGCCATCAGGTCGGTCGTCATCCAGGCGCCGATGCGTCCCAGCTTCAGTTTCCGGGCATTCGTCAGGTCGTCGTCGGTCTCCTCGACATACGGCAACCCCGCATGGTCCGCCTCGTCCTTGAAACTGGTGCCGCGGACATAGCCCACGACCAGCGCCCGCGCCTCTTCGATGGAAGCGGGCGGACTGGCCAGGGTCACGAAGACCGTATGGAATTCCAGCACCGGTGCAACCCATTGATACTGGGCTTCCCGGCCGGGCGTGCGGGTGAACGGAATGATCAGCACGTCGTTCCTGGCCTGGGTTTCCAGTTGCGCCCGCTGCCACGGCAGGAAACTGAACTCCGGTGAAATGCCCGCCCGCCTGCAGGCCTCGCGGACGACCTCCAGCACGACGCCGCCCGGCTGCCCTCCCGCCTGGGTCGTCAGCGGCGGGAACTCTGCAGCCACCACCTTGATGGCTTGCCCGGCCGCGCCGGACGGCAAGAGCAGCGATGCCAGCAGCGCCAGTACGCCAAGGCCCTGGAGGGTCATTCTTCGCATGCGGGAACTCCTCTCGCGCTACCGGGCCGTCAGAGTGACGGCGAGTCCGCTTGTCGGCGCGCTCGGCATTGTCTTAACATCGAAACGTATACACCATTTCGGTCCTCCGCAGGCAGCGCGCTTCATGCGCCGGGGGTCGTGCGAAGCGCGTTGGAGCAACCGACATGCCGTTGCGATTCCGGGTGATCCCGCGGGCCGGCAGCTTGCACAGCAAGCTGATGCTGGCACTGGCGATCCTGGTCGCGCTGGTGGCGCTCGCTGCAGCCTATGTGCTGATCGAACGCGAGCGGGAGCGTCGAATCCTGGAGCTGGAGAGCCGGGCCGCGCGCATCGCCGAGCTGTACAGCCGCTCGCTGGCCTACCCCCTCTGGAACGTCGACCATGCCGCGATCGACAGCCAGCTCGCAGCGCTGGCCCCCAATCCGGAGGTCGCCCAGTTCAGCGTCACGACGGTCGGCGACGGCATGGTGTCCGCGGTCACCCGGATCCAGGCGCGGGATCTGGTCAACCCGATCGTGCGCGTGCAGTCGATCGAGTACGCGCCACCCGGCGGAGCCCGGCAGAAGATCGGAGAAGTCCGTGTCGTGCTGACGCGCGCGGTGGTCGAGGCGGCCATCGGCACGGCCCGCCGGACCATTCTTGCGCTGGTCGCCGCGATCGTGGCCGTGCTGTATGCCGCGACCTTCCTGCTGCTCAGGCGCATGGTGAGCGCGCCCATCCATCGCCTGGAGGCGACGGTGGATCGAATCGCCATCGGTGACATGGACGCGCGCTGTGCGGTCGAATCGAGCGACGAACTGGGCCGGCTGGCCCTGCGCGTCAACGCGATGGCGGATCGGCTGCGCGACTCCGCCCGGCAATTGCGCGACAGCGAAGCGACCTACCGGGGGATCTTCGAGAACTCGTTGGAGGGCATCTTCCACCTGGACCGGTCGGGGGGCCTGCATGACGCCAACACGGCGCTGGCACGGCTGATGGGCTACGCCACGCCCGCCGAGCTGATGGCGGCGGTGAACGGYGATGGCCACGACGGCGCGCCGCCCGGTCGCCGGCCCCTGTTCACGCCGGATCGGACGGCCTCGCTGTTCGCCGCACTCGAACGGGACGGCGAGATCGCCGGCATGGAACTGCAACTGGCGCGTGCCGACGGCAGCCCGGTCTGGGTCCAGCTCAACGCGTGGCAGCAAGGCGGCGGGGCGGCCGGATTCCATGGGCTGGTCAGCGACATCACGTCGCGCAAGCGCACGCTGGAGGACTTGCGCAGCCATCGCGACCACCTGGAGGAGGCGGTGCGCGAGCGCACCGCGGAACTGGATGAAGCGATGAAGCGGGCCGAGGTCGCGAACCAGGCCAAGAGCGAATTCCTTGCCAACATGAGCCACGAGATCCGCACGCCGATGAACGTGATCCTCGGCATGTCGCGCCTGGCGCTGCAAGGCGACCTCGATCCGCAGCAGCACAACTACATGCGCAAGGTGCACCGATCCGCCGAATCGCTGCTGCGCATCATCAACGACATCCTCGACTTCTCGAAGATCGAAGCCGGCAAGCTCGACATGGAGGTCCTGACCTTCGACCTCGGCAACGTGATGGACGACCTCGCGAACCTGGTCGGCCTGAACGCCGAGGAGAAGGGCCTGGAACTGGTGTTCGCGTTGCCGCAGGACCTGCCCGGCACCCTGGTGGGCGATCCCTGGCGGCTGGGGCAGGTGCTGATCAACCTGGGCAACAACGCGGTCAAGTTCACCGAACGGGGCGAGGTCATCGTGGCCGTCGAGGTGCTCGCGCGCGATGCGGCCTCGGTGCGGCTGGGCTTCGAGGTACGCGACACCGGCATCGGCATCGCGCCCGAGGAGCAGCAGCGGCTCTTCAAGCCGTTCTCGCAGGCCGACTCATCGACGAGCCGCCGCTTCGGCGGCACCGGGCTGGGCCTCGCGATCAGCCACCACCTGGTGCACATGATGGAAGGAGAGCTCGGGGTCGACAGCACACCCGGGCGCGGCAGCCGGTTCCACTTCAGTGCGCGCTTCGGCCTCGGGCCTGAACCTGCCACCCACGACGCGGCTTTGCCGGACGGCGGCCTGCAGGGTGTCCGGATGCTCGTCGTCGACGACAACGGCGCCGCGCGCGAGATCCTGGTGCACATGGCCGGCGCGCTCGGGCTGCGTGCGTCGGCCGCGCGCGGGGGCCGCGAGGCCATCGACGCGGTCGCGGCGGCGGATGCGCGCGGGGAGCCCTTCGACATGCTCCTGCTCGACTGGAAGATGCCGGGCATGAACGGGGTCGACTGTGCCAGGCAGGTGGCACGCATGCCGCTGGCGCACCCGCCGCCCACCCTGCTGATGGTCACCGCCTTCTCCCGCGATGAAATGGCGCGCGTCCTGGCGACCGAGCGGCTCGGCGTGGCGGCGACGCTGACCAAGCCGGTCACGCCTTCGACGCTGCTGGACGCCTGCCTGCAAGTGAGGGGCACGCCGCGGCCGCGTGCCCTGCGAAGCGGGCTGCGCGATGAAGCGCTGCAGGGCCACTGCGCCGCCCTGGCCGGCGTGCGCGTGCTGCTGGTCGAGGACAACCCGTTCAACCAGGAGCTGGCGAGTGAGCTGCTGGGCCGTGCGCGGATCGAGGTCCTGGTGGCCAGCAACGGCCGCGAAGCCATCGGGATGCTGGCGCGCGAGCGCTTCGACGCGGTGCTGATGGACTGCCAGATGCCGGTGATGGACGGCTATGCGGCCACGCGCGAATTGCGCAGCGACCCGGCGTGGCGTGACCTGCCGATCATCGCGATGACGGCCAACGCGATGGTCGGCGACCGCGAGAAGGTGCTGGCCGCCGGGATGAACGACCACATCGCCAAGCCGATCAACGTGGGTGAGATGTTCGCCACGCTGGCGCGCTGGATCCGGCCTGGCGTTGCCGGGGCAGGCAACGGTTTCCCTGGCATCGAGAGCGCCGCCGCGCTGGCCGGGATGATGGGCGACGAGCAACTCTATCGGCGCCTGCTGGGCAAGTTCAGGGATCGGGAAGCCGGCTTTGCGGCCCGTTTCGGTGCCGCCCGTGCGGCGCTCGACATGACCACGGCCACGCGCCTGGCCCACGACCTGAAGAGCGTGTCCGGCAGCCTGGGGGCGACGGCCGTGTGCGAGGTCGCGGCGGAGTTGGAGCATGCCTGCTCCAACGGTGCAGGGCCGGCGGACATCGACGCGCTGCTCGCGGCGGTGGTCGAGCGTCTCGACCCGGTGCTCGCCGGCTTGCGCTCGCTCGAGGCGCGAGCCTCCCCGTAGTGCCGACAGGCCCTAGAACCGCACGCGCAACCCGGCCGCGACGCTGGTGCCGTTCTCGGCATTCGTCAGCCGGTCGCTCATCACCACCGCATACGCATCGGTCAGCTTCGACAGCGCATGGTCGTAGCCGAGCGTGACGGTGCGGTTCTTCACCTCGCCCGGGTTGAAGTCGGCATTCGCCTGGCCGTACTGCGCCACCACCTTGCCGAGCGCGCCCACCGGCACCGCGACACCGAGCCCGTAGATCGTCGACTTCGTGTCGAGCGTGGCCCGCGTCTTCACGCGCGTGGCCTGTGCATACAGCTTGGCGACGCTGAAGTCGTACGAGCCGCCGAATTGCAGCGTCTCCTGGCGCTCGAAGCCGGCCGGCACCGCGACCAGGCCGTTCTTCACCTGCTGGTAGGCGATCGTCGCGCCCCAGGTGTCGGTCAGCAGCACCCAGTTGCCGCCGATGTTGCGGCCGGTCGCGCCGGGCGCGCCTTCGCCCAGGTTGGCGATCAGGCCGACGTTGTAGCCCTCGGTGTTCGAGGTGTTGTAGAGCAGCGAGTTGTTCCAGGCCGTGTCGCCCTGGAAGGCCAGGCCGGTGCTCGGCGCGAACACCTGGCGGATGCTCGGCGAGAAGCCGAACGAATCGCCGATCGCGTTGAACGACAGCGTCGAGACGAACAGCGGCGTCGTGTTGCGCCCGAGCGTGCTGGTGCCGAAATCGCCCTGGAAGCCGACGTAGGCATTGCGCCCCCAGAACGCCTCGCCGCTGGCACGGCCCGCCGCGCCGGTGTCGGCGCGCAGGTAGTGCTCGAGCGCGAACTTCAGCTTCAGCGTGCCGCCGAGGTCCTCGGTGCCCTTGAACCCAAGGAAACTGCTGGTCATCTTGCCGCTCTCGGAGCGCAGCGTGCGCTGCGTGCCGGCATCCTGGAAGCGGCCGGCCGACATGTCGAGCAGCCCGTACAGCGTGACGGACGACGCCGGCGATGACGCGGTTTGTTGTGCGGAAGCGGCTGCAGGCAGCGTGAGGACGACCGCGGCAGCGGCCAGGCAGGACAGACGACGGTTCATGCAGCGGAACTCCGGCAGGGACGTGGGGTGGATTCGGAAAAAGGCCCGTCAGGATAAACCCGGACGCGTGTGCGGCCGGTCACACCCCGTTTCGTTGACGCCACATCGCCCCGCCCGCGGCCGGCCCAGAATGGGGACCGACACCGGAGCACCCGATCCATGGACTTGACCGTCAACGGCCAGACCCTGCCCCTGCCGCCCGAGGCCGTGGAGCCCGGCATGCCCTTGCTGTGGGTGCTGCGCGACGTGCTGATGCTCACCGGCACCAAGTTCGGCTGCGGCGTCGCGGCCTGCGGTGCCTGCACGGTGCACGTGGATGGCCAGGCGGTGCGCTCGTGCGTGACGCCGCTCTCGGCCGCGCAGGGCAAGCCGGTGCGCACCATCGAGGCGCTGGGCGCGCCCGGCCGGCCCCACGCGCTGCAGCAGGCGTGGATCGCCCACCAGGTGCCGCAATGCGGCTACTGCCAGAGCGGCATGCTGATGGCCGCGGCCGACCTGCTCGCGAAGAACCCGTCGCCCACCGATGCCGACATCGATGCGGCCATCACCAACCTGTGCCGTTGCGGCACCTACCCGCGCATCCGCGACGCGATCAAGGGTGCGGCCGCCGCGCTGCGCGGCGACGCCCCCCGGCAGGACAAGGGCAACGAGGCGCGCGCATGAAGYGGCGCAGCCTGCTGCTGAGCGCGCTGGCCGGCGGCGGCGCGCTGCTGGTCGGCTGGAGCGCGCTGCCGCCGCGCAGCCGCATCGGCACCTCGCACCCGCTGCCCGATGCCGACGGCAGCGTGACGCTGAACGGCTGGATCCGCATCGAGCCCGACGGCCAGGTGCAGCTCGCGATGGCGCGCAGCGAGATGGGCCAGGGCGTGCACACCGCGCTCGCGATGCTGGTGGCCGACGAGCTCGACACGCCGCTCGCGCGCGTGAAGCTGGTGCAGGCGGCGCCGCAATCGCTCTACGGCAACGTCGCGATGTTCGTGGGCGCGCTGCCCTTCCATCCCGACGACACCGAGCCCGGCCGCGAGACCGCGACCGTCAAGGCGGGCCAGTGGATGGTCAGCAAGTTCGCGCGCGAGCTGGGGGTCAGCGTGACCGGCGGCTCGTCGAGCGTCGCCGACGCGTGGGACGTGCTGCGCCTGGCGGCGGCCACCGCGCGCGCGCAGCTGCTGGGTGCGGCGTCGCTGCAATGGAAGCTGCCGCGTGCCGAGCTGCAGGTGCATGGCGGCATCGTCAGCCATGTGTCGGGCCCGCATGCGCATTTCGGCGAGCTCGCGAGGCTGGCCGCGGCGACGCCGATCGGCGACGTGCGCACCAAGGATCCGAAGGACTGGACGCTGATCGGCACGCCCGCGCCGCGCACCGACCTGGCCGCCAAGGTCGACGGCAGCGCGCGCTTCGGCCTCGACACGCGCCAGCCGGGCCAGCTCTACGCGGTGGTGCGCCACTGCCCGATGCTCGGCGGCAGCCCGCAGCGCGTGAAGGTCGAGGCGGCGATGCAGCTGCCCGGCGTGCAGCGCGTGGTGCGGCTCGGGCCGTATGCCGGCTCGACCGCGGCGGTGGCGGTCGTCGGCCGCAGCACCTGGCATGCGCAGCGCGGCGCGCAGGCG
>NZ_JBFUGN010000086.1:0-12443 GCF_056402895.1 Rhizobacter sp. P3_B12
CCGCCACGGGCGGCAGCGCCGTCGCGGTCGGCGCGCTGCGCAGCCGCGAAGACGTGAGCCGCACGCTCGACCGCGTCTGCGAATGGATCGAACGCAACGAACCCAGCAACCCGGCACCGCTGCTGATCCGCCGCGCGCAGCGGCTGATGGGCAAGAATTTCATGGACATCATCCGCGACCTCGCGTCCGACGGCCTCGGCCAGGTCGAACGCATCGCCGGCAGTCCCGACCAGTGACCCAGGTCAACAGGCCCTAATCCACCGAACCCGCCCCAGAGGAGTCCACCATGGCCACCAGCAGTCAGAAATTCATCGCCCGCAACCGCGCGCCGCGCGTCCAGATCGAATACGACGTGGAGCTCTACGGCGCCGAGAAGAAGGTGCAGCTGCCCTTCGTGATGGGCGTGCTGTCCGACCTGTCGGGCAAGCCGGCCGACCCGCTCGCGCCGGTGGCCGACCGCAAGTTCCTCGAGTTCGATGTCGACAACTTCGACAGCCGCATGAAATCGATGAAGCCGCGCGTCGCGTTCCAGGTGCCCAACACGCTGACCGGCGAAGGCAACGTCAGCGTCGACCTCACCTTCAACAGCATGGACGACTTCTCGCCGGCCGCCGTGGCGCGCAACAACGACGCGCTGCGCAGGCTGCTCGAGGCCCGCCAGCAGCTGTCGAACCTGATCACCTACATGGACGGCAAGAGCGGCGCCGAGGAATTGCTGGCCAAGGTGATGGCCGACCCGGCACTGCTGAACAGCCTGGCCGGGGCCAAGAAGGCCGACGAGCCGAAGGCCGAGTAAGCGCGCAGCGACACAGGAGAAAGACATGGCAGAAGCACAGAATCAATCCTCCGCGCTGCAGGGCGTCGAATTCCAGGGCGGCGATTTCGCGAGCCTGCTGAACAAGGAATTCAAGCCGAAGAGCGAAGAGGCGAAATCGGCGGTCGAGACCGCGATCCTCACGCTCGCGCAGCAGGCGCTGTCGCAGACCAAGCTGATCGGCACCGATGTCGTCAACTCGATCGAGGCGATGATCGCCGAGCTCGACAAGAAGCTCAGCGAGCAGATCAACCTGATCATGCACCACCCCGAGTTCCAGCAACTCGAGAGCGCATGGCGCGGGCTGCACCACCTCGTCAACAACACCGAGAGCGACGAGCAGCTGAAGATCCGCGTGATGAACATCAGCAAGAACGAGCTCGGCAAGACGCTCAAGCGCTACAAGGGCACGGCCTGGGACCAGAGCCCGATCTTCAAGCGCGTCTATGAGGAAGAGTTCGGCCAGTTCGGCGGCGAGCCGTTCGGCTGCCTGGTCGGCGACTACTACTTCGGCCAGACCCCGCCCGATGTCGAGCTGCTGGGCGAGATGGCCAAGGTGTCGGCCTCGGCCCACACCCCGTTCATCGCCGCGGCCGACCCGAGCCTGATGCAGATGGGCTCGTGGCAGGAGCTGGCGAACCCGCGCGACCTGAGCAAGATCTTCACGACGCCGGAATACGCCGCGTGGCGCTCGCTGCGCGAGTCGGACGACGCCCGCTACATCGGCCTCGCGATGCCGCGCTTCCTGGCGCGCATCCCGTACGGCGCGAAGACCAACCCGGTCGAGGCGTTCAACTTCGAGGAAGACACCGGCAGCGCCGACCACACCAAGTACAMCTGGGCGAACTCGGCGTACGCGATGGCGGTCAACATCAACCGCTCGTTCAAGCAGTATGGCTGGTGCTCGCGCATCCGCGGCATCGAATCCGGCGGCGCGGTCGAGGGCCTGCCCACGCACACCTTCCCGACCGATGACGGCGGCGTCGACATGAAGTGCCCGACCGAGATCGCGATCAGCGACCGGCGCGAGGCCGAACTCGCACGCAACGGCTTCATGCCGCTGGTGCACCGCAAGAACTCCGACTTCGCGGCCTTCATCGGCGCGCAGTCGCTGCAGAAGCCGGCCGAGTACGACGACCCGGACGCCTCGGCCAACGCCAACCTGGCGGCCCGCCTGCCGTACCTGTTCGCGACCTGCCGCTTCGCGCACTACCTGAAGTGCATCGTGCGCGACAAGGTGGGCTCGTTCAAGGAGCGCGACGAAGTGCAGCGCTGGCTGCAGGACTGGATCATGAACTACGTGGACGGGGATCCCGCCCACTCGTCCGAAGACACCAAGGCGCGCCGCCCGCTGGCGGCCGCCGAGGTGGTGGTGGAAGACGTCGAAGGCAACCCGGGCTACTACAGCTCGAAGTTCTTCCTGCGCCCCCACTACCAGCTGGAAGGTCTGACAGTGTCTCTGCGCCTGGTGTCGAAGCTGCCCTCACAGAAGGCGGCCTGATCCAGGTACAGGAAAGCGTGGCCGGCGTGGAACCTCCCACGGCGCGCCGCGCGCATCGCAGCCCGGGAGGTTCAGCTTGCCGGGAACGAAACAGAAACGCCGGGCGCACGACGGAATACCCAGACGTCGTGGCACCCCTCCCCGGCATCCCACAAGCGGGTCAACTCAGTTGAAGGAGAAGCATCATGGCTGTAGACATGTTCATCAAGATCGGTGACATCAAGGGCGAGTCGAAGGACAGCTCGCACAAGGACGAGATCGACGTCCTGGCATGGAACTGGGGCTGCGCCCAGAGCGCCTCGTTCGGCAACGGCGCCGGCGGCGGTTCGGGCAAGGTCAGCATCCAGGACCTGTCGCTGACCAAGTACGTCGACGCTTCGTCGACCGCCCTGGCGATGGCCAGCTTCAAGGGCACGCACATCAAGCAGGCCGTGCTGACCGTGCGCAAGGCCGGCGACAAGCCGCTCGAGTACATCAAGATCACGCTCGAGAGCGTCATCGTGTCGTCGCTGTCCACCGGCGGCAGCGGCGGTGAAGACCGGCTGACGGAAAACATCAGCCTGAACTTCGCGAAGTTCAAGATGGAATACACCACGCAGTCGGACACCGGCGGCAAGGGTTCCACCAGCACTGTCGGCATCAACAAAGAGACGAACGAAGTCAAGTGATCGGTCGCAGGCTTCCTGCGCACGCCACGGATCGGCCTTCGGGCCGTTTCGTGGCGATCCCTTTTTGAAAACGCCAGCAAGGAAAGACCATGGGCAAGTCCGACATGTACCTGAAGGTCGAGGGCGCGGCGCAGGGCCCGATCAAGGGCGAATCGCGCGATGCCACGCACACCGACGAGATCGAGGTCATCGGCTGGAGCTGGGGCCTGGACGGCAATGCGACGGCCTTCGGCAGCGCGGCCGCCCGCACGACGATGCAGGAGCTGATCGTGCGCAAGCGCGTCGATTCGGCCAGCACCGGCCTGATGTCGGCGCTGCGCAGCAATGAAGTCATCAAGAAGGCGACGCTGTCGGTGCACAAGGCCGGCGGCGCCGCGTCGATCGCGTACCTGACGATCACCGTCGAGAAGGCGCGCATCCTGTCGCACCGGCTGCGCAACGAGACCGACGGCGCGCCGGAGCTGGTCGAGGAGTTCCGCATCGCCTTCTTCAAGGTGAAGGTCGAGTACCGCTCGCAAGACCTCGCCGGCGCCGCCAAGGGCGTCAACACCTTCGAGAACGAAGTGCAGGCAGGCTGAAATGACGCCCGTCCAAGCTGCGGAACTGGCCCTGAAAGAGGGCCGCACCGATGCCGCGCTGAAGAGCCTGCAGGATGGCGTGCGCGCCAAGCCGGCCGACCCGAAGCTGCGCGTCTTCCTGTTCCAGCTGCTGTGCGTGCTCGGCCAKTGGCCGCGCGCGATGACGCAGCTCGAGGTGTGCGGCGAGCTCGATGCCTCGACGCTGCCGATGGTCAACACCTACCGCGAGGCGCTGAAGTGCGAGACGCTGCGCGAGGCGGTGTTCGCCGGCAAGACCACGCCGATGGTGTTCGGCCGGCCGCAGGCCTGGGTGGCCTGGCTGGTCGAGGCGCTGATGGCCGATGCCCGCGGCGATGCGGCACTGGCCGCCAAGCTGCGCGCCGATGCCTTCGAGGCCGCGCCGCCGACGCCGGGCACGCTGAACGGCCAGCCGTTCGACTGGATCGCCGATGCCGATTCGCGGCTCGGCCCGGTGCTCGAGGCGCTGATCAACGGCCGCTACTGCTGGGTGCCGTTCAGCGCGCTGACGAAGATCACGATCGAGGAACCCGCCGACCTGCGCGACATGGTGTGGAGCGCCGCGCAGCTCGAGTTCACCAACGGCGGCCAGTCGGTGGCACTGATCCCGACCCGCTACCCCGGCACCGCCACCGAGGGCGATGCGCTGGCGCAGCTGGCGCGCCGCACCGAATGGCAGGCCTTGAACGACGAGCACTTCCGCGGCATCGGCCAGCGCGTGCTGGCGCTCGGCGAGCACGACAGCGACCTGCTGGCGGTGCGCGAGATCACGCTGGAACCGCTGCCGGTGCCGGACGACGAGCCGACGCCGGACGCCGCGGTTTGACACGACGCCATGGCCAACCATGAGGTCCGCGATCGCCTGCAGCCGGTCCTGCTCGACCGCCTGACCGACCTCAACCCGCATTCGCGCGTCGAGTCGGACGAGTCGCGCGTGATGAACAAGGCGCAGATCCGCGAGGCGGTGCTGCGCGACCTGTCGTGGCTGCTGAACGCCGTCAAGCCGATGCCGCGACTGTCGGAGCAATACCCGCTGGCCGGCGAATCGGTGGTCAACTTCGGGCTGCCACCGATGTCGGGCCAGCTCGCATCGCGCATCGACATCCCGCTGCTCGAACGCACGATCAAGCAAGCCATCCTGCGCTTCGAGCCGCGCGTGATGGAAGACTCGCTCGAGGTGAAGGCGATCGAGCCGTCCAGCGTGCTCGACACGCACAACGTCATCGAGTTCGAGATCCGCGGCTTCATGTGGGCCCAGCCGGTGCCGCTGGAACTGCTGCTGCGCACCCAGGTCGACCTGGAAGCCGGCCAGATCGAGGTGCGCGACGCCGCCAGCGGCTCCCTGAAACGCAAGACCTGAACGGCCGCCCTCGATGGATCCGAACCTGCTTCGCCTGTACAACGACGAACTCGGCCACCTGAAGGAGGTCGGTGCCGAGTTCGCGAAGGAATTCCCGAAGATCGCCGCCCGCCTGTCGATGGACGGCGTCGAGGTCACCGACCCGTATGTCGAACGCCTGCTGGAGGGCTTCGCCTTCCTCGCGGCGCGCGTGCAGCTGAAGATCGACGCCGAGCACCCGCGGCTGATCCAGCACCTGCTCGAGACCGTGTACCCCGGCTTCCTGTCGCCGATGCCGTCGACGATGATCGCGCGCATGCGGCCCGACCCGCTGGACCCGAACCTCGCGCGCGGCTTCACCGTCAAGCGCGGCAGCGCGCTGCACAGCGAGACGGTGCGCGGCCAGAACACGCGCTGCGAGTTCCGCACCGCGCACGACGTGACGCTGTGGCCGGTCGAGATCGACACGGTGCAGTACTTCACCCACGCGCCCGACCTGCCGATCGCGCACCTGCCGCCGGCCCGCCAGGTGCGCGGCGGCCTGCGCATCCGGCTGAAGGCGAGCGCCGGGCTGAAGTTCAGCCAGCTGCCGATGGAGCGGCTGGATTTCTACATCAGCGCCGGCGACGACGTGGCCTTCCGGCTGCACGAGCTGGTGCTGGGCGCCAGCCTCGCGAGCTGGGTGCAGGGCGGTGCCTCGCGCTCGCCGAGCCAGGGCTATGCCGATGCGGCGTCGGTCGAGGCCGTCGGCTACGACGACGACCAGGCGCTGCTGCCCGAGACGCTGCGCGGCTTCAGCGGGCACCGCCTGCTGCAGGAGTACGCGGCGCTGCCGCAGCGCTTCCTGTTCTTCTCGGTCACCGACCTGGCGCGGCGGCTGGCGCGCGTCGACAGCAGCGAGTGCGAGATCGTGCTGCTGTTCGGCCGCGGCGAGCCGGCGCTCGAATCGCTGGTCGATGCCAACAGCCTCGCGCTGTACTGCACGCCGGCGATCAACCTGTTCCCGAAGCGGCTCGACCGCATCCAGCTCGGCCCGGGCAGCTGGGAGCACCATGCAGTGCCCGACCGCACGCGGCCGATGGACTACGAGGTCCACACGATCGAGAGCGTCACCGGCTTCGGCACCGGCCAGGTCGCCGAGCAGCGCTTCCTGCCGCTGTACGCCACCTTCCACGAGGAATCGCGCAACCACGGCGCGTTCTACACACTGCGGCGCGAACCGCGGCTGCTGTCGAGCCGCCAGCGCCTCGAAGGGCCGCGCTCGGCCTACATCGGCCAGGAGGTGTTCCTGTCGCTGGTCGATCCGCGCAATGCGCCGTACCGCGAGGACATCCGCCAGGTCTCGCTGAGCGCGCTCGTCACCAACCGCGACCTGCCGACGCTGCTGCCCGGCTCGGCCAGCACCTGGACGCTCGACGTCGCCGGGCCGGCCGGCCGCATCGAGACGCTGCGCGGCCCGTCGCGGCCGGTGCAGCGCATCGCGCGCGGCGATGTCGGCTGGTCGCTCGTCAGCCTGCTGACGCTGAACTACCTGAGCATCGCCGGCGAAGACCCGCGCCGCGCCGCGTCGGCGCTGCGCAGCCTGATGGCGCTGCACGGGCCGGAGCAGGACGTGAGCTGGAGCAAGCAGGTCGAGGGCATCCAGGCGGTGGAGGCGCGCGCGGTGGTGCGCCGCCTGCCCTTCCCCGGCCCGCTGACCTTCGGCTGCGGCGTCGAGGTGACGACCACCGTCGACGAGCTCGGCTTCCAGGGCTCCAGCGCCTTCCTGCTCGGCTGCGTGCTGGAGCACTTCTACGCGCGGCACGCGTCGGCCAACAGCTTCTCGGAGACCATCGTCCGCTCGGCGACGCGCGGCGAGATCCTGCGCTCGCCGCCGCGCATCGGCTCGAAGGCGATGCTGTGAGTGCGACGCCACCCCATCCTCAAGACCCGAAGGCGCTGCACGAACGCCGCACGCGGCTGTTCGACGAGATCGCGAAGCAACCGTGGGCGCACGACTTCTTCGCGGTGCTGCGCCAGATCGATGCGCTGTGGCCGCAATCGCCGCGGCTCGGCTCGGCGCTGCGGCCCGGGGCCGAGCCGGTGCGGCTGGGGCAGGACCCGGAACTCGATTTCGCGCCGGCCGGTGTGATGTCGTTCGAGGCCAGCGATCGCAACGTGCCGCGCCTGGGCGTGCGCTTCTTCGGGCTGTTCGGGCCGATGGGGCCGCTGCCGCTGCACTACACCGAGCATGCGCGCGACCGGCTGCGCAACCACGGCGACGCCACCTTCGCGCGCTTCGCCGACATGTTCCACCACCGCATGCTGCTGCTGTTCTACCGCGCCTGGTCGCAGTCGCAGCCGGCCGTGCAGGCCGATCGCGCGAGCGACGACCAGTTCGCGAAATGGGTCGGCGCGCTGTTCGGCCAGGCACCGGCCGCGTTGCGCGGCGCCGATGCGGTGCCCGATGCCGCGAAGCGCTTCGCGAGCGGCCACCTGGCGAGCGCGACGCGCCGGCCGGAATCGATCGTCAAGGTGCTGCGCCAGTACTTCGCGGTGCCGATCCGCGTGGAATCGCACGTCGGCCACTGGCTGCCGCTGCGCCCCGAAGACCGCACCCGCCTCGGCGGCCGCGGCAACCTGGGCGCGGCACTCGGCGTCTCGGCGGTGGCCGGCAGCAAGGTCTGGGACCGACAGTACAAGCTGCGCCTGCACATCGGCCCGCTGACGCTCGCGCAGTACCGCCAGTTCCTGCCCGGCCAGCGCTCGCTGATCGAGCTGCGCGACTGGATGCGCCAGCTGCTCGGCTTCGAGATGCTGTGGGACCTGCGGCTGATACTGCAGGGCAGCGCGGTGCCGGCTCTGGGCCTGTCGAACGCCGCCCCCGCCGCACTCGGCCTGACCAGCTGGCTCGGCCGCAAGACGCCGCACCCCGACCGCGGCGAACTCCTCCTGAACCCGGCGCAGATGCATGCGGCCGCTTCATCGACCTCCACCTAAGGAACGACCATGGCTGAAATCAGTCGCACCGCCCTCTTCGGCAAGCTCAACCCGATCGCCTACAAGGCCATCGAAGGCGCCACGGTGTTCTGCAAGCTGCGCGGCAACCCGTACGTCGAGCTGCAGCACTGGATCTACCAGATCCTGAACGGCAACGACAGCGACCTGCACCGCATCGTCAAGCACTACGAGCTCGACGGCGCGCAGCTGGTGGCCGACCTGACGCAGTCGCTCGACCGGCTGCCGCGCGGCGCCACCTCGGTGACCGATCTGTCGAGCATCGTCGAGAACGCGGTCGAGCGCGGCTGGGTCTACGGCTCGCTGATGTTCGGCGACCGCCAGGTGCGCACCGGCTACCTGCTGGTGGGCGCGCTGAAGACGCCGTCGCTGCGCAATGCGCTGCTGGCGATCAGCAAGCAGTTCGAGCGCATCAAGCTCGACGACCTGATCGACCGCTTCGGCTCGCTGCTCGCCAGCTCGCCCGAGCATGCGCAGGCCGCGAGCGACGGCGGCGCGCCGGGCGAAGCGAGCGAGGCGATCGCGCCGGCCGCGATGGGCAAGCAGGAGGCGCTGAAGCGCTTCACGACCGACCTGACCGAGCAGGCGCGCGGCGGCAAGATGGACCCGATCGTCGGCCGCGACGACGAGATCCGCCAGGTGGTCGACATCCTGATGCGCCGCCGCCAGAACAATCCGATCCTGGTCGGCGAAGCCGGCGTCGGCAAGACGGCCATCGTCGAAGGCTTCGCGCAGCGCATCGCGCGCGGCGACGTGCCGCCTGCCCTGAAGGACGTGGAGCTGCGCGCGCTCGACGTCGGCCTGCTGCAGGCCGGCGCCAGCATGAAGGGCGAGTTCGAGCAGCGGCTGCGCTCGGTGATCGACGAGGTGCAGGCGAGTGCGAAGCCGATCATCCTGTTCATCGACGAGACGCACACGCTGGTGGGCGCCGGCGGCGCGGCCGGCACCGGCGACGCCGCCAACCTGCTGAAGCCGGCGCTCGCGCGCGGCCAGCTGCGCACGATCGGCGCGACCACCTTCGCCGAGTACAAGAAATACATCGAGAAGGATCCGGCGCTGACGCGGCGCTTCCAGAGCGTGCAGGTCGACGAGCCGGACGAGCCGAAGGCCATCCTGATGATGCGCGGCGTGGCCTCGACGATGGAGAAGCACCACAAGGTTCAGATCCTCGACGAGGCGCTGGAGGCGGCGGTGAAGCTGAGCCACCGCTACATCCCGGCGCGCCAACTGCCGGACAAGTCGGTCAGCCTGCTCGACACCGCCTGCGCGCGCGTCGCGGTCAGCCTGCATGCGACCCCTGCCGAGGTGGACGACTGCAGCAAGCGCATCGAGGCGCTGGAGACCGAGCAGGGCATCATCGGCCGCGAGGCGGCGATCGGCATCGATACGCGCGAGCGCAGCGCGTTCGTCGAAGAGCAGCTCGGCGTCGAGCGCAAGCGGCTCGATGCGCTGAAGACGCGCTGGACGGCCGAGAAGGTGCTCGTCGACAAGCTGCTCGCGCTGCGCGCGAAGCTGCGCGGCGTGGCCGGCGCGGTGGAAGGCACCGGCAGTGCGCTGGAGCAGAACGCGGAGAAGGCGGCTGCAACCGTTGCGGCCGACGCGCCGAAGCTGTCCGATGAGGACCGCGCCGCGACACTGACCGAGCTGAAGCAGGTGCAAGCCGAACTGGCCACGCTGCAGGGCGAGCACCCGCTGATCCTGCCGACGGTGGACTACCAGGCGGTGGCGAGCGTGGTCGGCGACTGGACCGGCATCCCGGTCGGCCGCATGGCGCGCAACGAGATGGAAACCATCCTGAAGGTGGCCTCGCTGCTGAGCCAGCGCGTGATCGGCCAGGACCATGCGATGGAGATGATCGCCAAGCGCATCCAGACCTCGCGGGCCGGGCTCGACAACCCGAGCAAACCGATCGGCGTGTTCATGCTGGCCGGCACCTCGGGCGTCGGCAAGACCGAGACGGCGCTCGCGCTGGCCGAGGCGCTGTACGGCGGCGAGCAGAACCTGATCACGATCAACATGAGCGAGTTCCAGGAGGCGCACACCGTCTCGACGCTGAAGGGCGCGCCCCCCGGCTACGTGGGCTATGGCGAAGGCGGCGTGCTGACCGAGGCGGTGCGGCGCAAGCCCTACTCGGTGGTGCTGCTCGACGAGGTGGAGAAGGCGCACTCCGACGTGCACGAGATGTTCTTCCAGGTGTTCGACAAGGGCTTCATGGAAGACGGCGAAGGCCGCTTCATCGACTTCAAGAACACGCTGATCCTGCTGACGACGAATGCCGGCACCGAGCTGATCGCCAACATGTGCAAGGACCCGGAGCTGATGCCCGAGGCCGAGGGGCTGGCGAAGGCGCTGCGCGAGCCGCTGCTGAAGATCTTCCCGCCGGCGCTGCTGGGCCGGCTGGTGACGATCCCGTACTACCCGCTGTCGGACGAGATGCTGGGGCAGATCGTCAAGCTGCAGCTCGGGCRCATCAAGAAGCGCGTCGAGGCGCGCTACAAGATCCCGTTCGAGGTCGGCGACGACGTGGTCAAGCTGGTCGTGAGCCGCTGCACCGAGAGCGAATCGGGCGGTCGCATGATCGACGCGATCCTGACCAACACGATGCTGCCGGACATCTCGAAGGAGTTCCTGACGCGAATGATGGACGGCACGCCGATCGAGCGGGTGAAGGTCAGCGTCGTCGACAACAACTTCCACTACGGGTTCTGAGCGCGGGGGCACGGTGATGAGCGAGGCCGATCAAGCCGGCGGTGCGCCTGAGGAAGTGAGCCTGGACGACGCGCTGAAGTACGCGATCGGCCTGCACCAGAACCGCCAGCTCGAGGGCGCCGAGCAGCTGTACCGGCGCATCCTCGAGGCGGCGCCCGATCACCCGGATGCGTTGCACCTGCTGGGGATGCTGCTGCACGAGGTGGGGCGCAGCGACGAGGGCGTCGCGTCGATCCGGCGCGCGATCGCGCTGGTGCCGGATTTCGCGGGGTACCACAACAACCTCGGCAACATCCACGTGTCGCGCCAGGAGCTGCCGGAGGCGACCGCGGCCTACGAGCGCGCGGGGGCGCTGCAACCCGGCAGCGCCGACCTGCAGAACAACCTGGGCTCGCTGTACCGCGCGCAGAAGCGCCCGGCCGAGGCGCGCGCCGCCTACCTGCGCGCGATCGAGCTCGACCCGCGGCACCTGAACGCGCACAACAACCTGGGGCTGCTGGCGGCCGCACAGGACGACCTGCCGGAGTCGATCCGCTGGTACTGCCGATCGATCGAGCTGCTGCCCGAGCACCCGGACGGCCGCAAGCTGCTGGGCATGACCTACTACACGATGGGCAAGGTGCGCGAGGCGGCCGAGGTGTTCCGCCAGTGGCTGGCCGAGGAACCGGGCCACCCGATGGCGCAGCACATGTTCGCGGCGTGTTCCGGCAGCGGTGCGCCGGAGCGGGCCTCGGACGACTACGTCGAGTACACCTTCGACCACTTCGCCGACAGTTTCGAGAAGCAGCTGAACGAGCGGTTGGACTACCGCGCGCCGCAGCTGTGCGCGCAGTTGCTGGCGCGGCTGCTGCCGCCGGCGGCGAAGCAGTTCAACGTGCTGGACGCCGGCTGCGGGACCGGGCTGTGCGGGCCGCTGGTGGCGCCGTGGGCGCGCGTGCTGGCGGGGGTGGACCTGTCCGGCGGCATGCTGAAGCATGCGCAGACCAAGGGCGTGTACAGCGACCTGTACAAGGCCGAGCTGACCGAGTTCCTGCGCGAGTCACCGGGCCAGTGGGACGTGATGCTGTCGGCCGACACGCTGTGCTACTTCGGCGACCTGATGCCGCTGATGGCCGCCGCGAGCGGCTCGGTGAAGCCGGGCGGGCTGATGGTGTTCACCGTCGAGGCGCTGCCCGATGGCCGCCCGGAGATGTTCCACCTGGAGCCGCACGGGCGCTATGCACATGCGCGGGCGCACGTGGAAGCGGCGCTCGCGGCGAACGGGTTCACGCTGGTGGAGATCAGCGGGGAGACGCTGCGGCAGGAGGGTGGGAAGCCGGTGACGGGGTGGTTGGTGGCGGCGCGGCGGTGAACTGGCCAAGCCGGGAAGGTAAACAATAGTCAACTCGCCGCTGACTGAGGGTTGCGGCGCTTGCCGTCGCTGTCGAGCCCTCTTTCAATAGCACGGCCGCATCGTCGAAGCAGTCCCTTCAGAGTTGTGTCGATGCGGTCCGATCAACCGCCCACCGGACCCGACGATGAAGACGACGACCCGCGCAGGGGTCATTGTTGTTGCGACCTGCCTGTTGAACGCCTCGCTTTGCCATGCAGAGCTTCCCCCACCGCCCATCTCGCCGACCCCGGTGAGGGCCTATGAATACGACGCCCAGGGMAACCGCACCAAGATCATCCGAGATCCGGATGGCCTGAAGCTGGAGACCARGCTCAGCTACGACCCGCTGTATCGGGTGAAGGACCACACCGACCCGAAGAGTGGCAAGACGAGCTTCGAGTATGACGGCGGGGATCGAGCCACGAAGATCACCGATCCGAGGAACCT
>NZ_JBFUGN010000087.1:0-12298 GCF_056402895.1 Rhizobacter sp. P3_B12
TCGTCGAGCAGTGCCAGCTCGGTGGACGGCAGCGGCAGGCCGATGGTGCCGGTGTAGGCGGTGCTGTCGGTCGGGTTGCAGGTGGCCGACGGCGAGGTCTCCGACAGGCCGTAGCCTTCGCAGATCGGGCAGCCGGTCTTCTCGAGCCACAGCTTGGCCGTGGCCTGCTGCACCGCCATGCCGCCGCCGACCGAGATCTTCAGGTGGCTCCAGTCGACGGTGTTGAACAGCGCGTGGTTGGCCATCGCGTTGAACAACGTGTTGACCGCCGGCAGGCTGTGGAACGGCTGCTTGGCCAGCTCCTTGAACACGCCCGGGATGTCGCGCGGGTTCGGGATCAGCAGGTTGCAGCCGCCGGTGCGCATCGACAGCATCATGTTCGAGGTGAAGCCGAAGATGTGGTACAGCGGCAGCGCGCACACCGACATGATCTGCGTGCCGGCCGGCACCTTGCGCATCGCCGGCTGGTACCAGGCCTCGGCCTGCAGCGTGTTGGCGACCAGGTTGCGGTGCAGCAGCACCGCGCCCTTGCTGACGCCGGTGGTGCCGCCGGTGTACTGCAGCACCGCGATGTCGTCGAGCTTGAGCGCGGGCGCCTTCAGGCTCGCGCGCTTGCCGGCGGAGATCGCGTCGTTGAACGGCACCGCGCCGGGCAGCTCGAAGGCCGGCACCAGCTTCTTCACGTTGCGCACGACGTAGTTGACGATCAGCCCCTTCGGGAAGCCGAGCATGTCGCCCATCGTCGCGAGRATGATCTTCTTSGTCGGCACCGCGGCCAGGCAGGCCTGCAGCGTSGCGGCGAAGTTCTCGATGATCAGGATSGCCTTCGAGCCGGAGTCCTTCAGCTGGTGCTCCAGCTCGCGCGGCGTGTACAGCGGGTTCACGTTGACCACCACCAGGCCGGCGCGCAGGATGCCCGCGACCGCGATCGGGTACTGCGGCACGTTGGGCATCATGATGGCGACGCGGTCGCCCTTCTCGAGCCCGAGCGACTGCAGGTACGCGGCGAACGCGCGCGAGGCCTCGTCGACCTGGCGGAACGTGAAGACCTTGCCCATGAACTTGTAGGCGGGCAGGTCGGCGTACTTCTTCAGGCTTTCGTCGATCAACGCGGTGAGCGACGTGTACTGCTCGACATCGATCTGCTCCGGCACCCCGCTGGGGTACTGCTTGAGCCAAGTCTTATCCATCTGGGGTCTCCGGAAACGAACGGGCGATTCTGTCCCATGGTCTCGACACGCCCCCTAAGGTGTTTCACCTGAAGTGCGGCATGAGTTGGGGTGCGGCACGGATTGACGCTCCTGGAGGCTTCCCGTACGCTTTCGACGAATTGGTCAGACCACCAGACCAATCATTGTGGCCCCACGGGACACCTCCACGAGAAACTCATGACCCTCTCGACGCACCCACGCCTGGCCGGCAAGGCCGCCCTCGTCACTGCCGCCGGCCAGGGCATCGGCCGCGCCACCGCGGAGGCCTTCGCGCGCGAGGGTGCGCGGGTGATCGCGACCGACATCAACGATGCGGCGCTGGCCGAGCTGTCGCGCATCCCCGGCATCACGGCGCAGCACCTGGACGTGCGCGACGGCGCCGCGGTGCAGTCGCTGGTGGCCGGGCTCGGGCCGCTGCAGGTGCTGTTCAACGGCGCCGGCTTCGTGCATGCCGGCAGCATCCTCGAGTGCGACGACGCGGCCTGGGATTTCTCGTTCGACCTGAACGTGCGCTCGATGTACCGCACGATCCGCGCGGCCTTGCCGGCGATGCTGGCCGGCGGGGGCGGCTCGATCATCAACATGGCCTCGGTGGCCGGCAGCATCAAGGGCGCGCCGAACCGCTTCGTCTACGGCACGACGAAGGCGGCGGTGATCGGGCTGACGAAGTCGGTCGCGGCGGATTTCGTCGCGAAGGGCATCCGCTGCAACGCGATCTGCCCGGGCACGATCGAATCGCCCTCGCTGCGCCAGCGCATCGAGGCGCAGGCCGGGGCGAGCGGGCAGACGGTGGCACAGGTCGAGGCCGCGTTCGTCGCCCGGCAGCCGATCGGCCGCATCGGCAGCACCGCCGAGATCGCAGCGCTGGCGGTGTATCTTGCGTCCGACGAGTCGGGATTCACCACCGGCACCGCTCAAGTGATCGACGGCGGCTGGTCCAACTGAAGCACTGAAAGAGAAGCCCATGAAATTGATGCGCCACGGCCCGAAGGGCTCCGAGCAACCCGCGCTGGTCGATGCCGACGGCCAGCTGCGCGACCTGTCGGGCGTGCTTGCCGACATCAACGCCGCGACGCTGTCGCCGCACGGCCTGAAGCGGCTGCACGAGCTGGACCCGTCGACGCTGCCGCTGGTCGCGCAGCCGGGCCGCACCGCGCCGCCGTGGGCGGGCCTCGGCAAGTTCATCTGCATCGGGCTGAACTATGCGGACCACGCCGCCGAATCGGGCCAGCCGGTGCCGGCCGAGCCGGTGATCTTCATGAAGGCGAGCAGCGCGCTGATCGGCTGCAACGATCCGGTCGTGCTGCCGAAGAATTCGCTGAAGAGCGACTGGGAGGTCGAGCTCGGCGTCGTGATCGGCAGCACGGCGCGCTACGTGTCGGAAGCCGACGCTCTGGACCACGTGGCCGGTTTCTGCGTCGTCAACGACCTGTCGGAGCGCGAATACCAGCTGGAGCGCGGCGGCACCTGGGACAAGGGCAAGGGCTGCGACACCTTCGGCCCGGTCGGCCCGTGGCTGGTCACGAAGGACGAGGTGCCCGATCCGCAGAACCTGTCGATGTGGCTCGAGGTGAATGGCAAGCGCTTCCAGAATGGCAACACGAAGACGATGGTGTTCAACGTGGCGCACCTGGTCAGCTACGTGAGCCGCTTCATGACGCTGCACCCCGGCGATCTGATCAGCACCGGCACGCCGCCGGGTGTCGGCATGGGCCAGAAGCCGCAGCTGTACCTGAAGCCGGGCGATTCGATCAGGCTGGGCATCCAGGGCCTCGGTGAGCAGCAGCAGAAGGTGCACGCCTGGAATCCGGAGCTGATCGACGGGTGATGCATCCCGGATTGGCATCCGGGCTACGGACATGACTGCCCCCACCATCCGCATTCATCCCGCCGATGACGTCGTCATCGCGCGGCGCCAGCTGGTGTCGGGCACGCGCATCGACTCCGAAGGCGTCACCGTCAGCGGCCTGATTCCGCCCGGCCACAAGCTCGCGGTGCGTGACATCGCGGCCGGTGCGCCGGTGCGGCGCTACAACCAGGTGATCGGCATCGCACGCCAGGCGATCGCGGCCGGCCAGCATGTGCACACGCACAACCTCGAGTTCTCGAGCTTCGAGCGCGACCCCGCCGTCGGCGTCGATGCGCACCCGACGGCCTTCGTCGAGACCCCGGCCACCTTCCAGGGGATCGTGCGCGCCGACGGCCGCGTCGCGACGCGCAACTACCTCGGCATCCTGACCTCGGTGAACTGTTCGGCGACCGTCGCCCGCGCAATCGCCGACCACTTCCGGCGCGACATCCATCCCGAGGCGCTGGCCGCGTTCCCGAACGTCGACGGCGTGGTCGCGCTGACGCACGGCGCCGGCTGCGCGACCGACAGCGAAGGCGAGCCGCTGCAGGTGCTGCGCCGCACGCTGGCCGGCTATGCGCGGCACCCGAACTTCGCCGCGCTGCTGATGGTGGGCCTCGGCTGCGAGACCAACCAGATTGCCGGCATCGGCCTGGCCGACGGCCCGCGCCTGCACAGCTACAACATCCAGGATGCCGGCGGCACCGCGAAGGCGGTCGCGCGCGGCATCGCGCTGATCCACGAGATGCTGCCCGAGGCGAACCGCACGCAGCGCCAGCCGGTCAGCGCGAGCCACCTGTGCGTCGGGCTGCAATGCGGCGGCTCCGACGGCTACTCCGGCATCAGCGCGAACCCGGCGCTCGGCGCCGCGGTCGACCTGCTGGTGCGCCACGGCGGCACCGCGATCCTGTCGGAGACGCCCGAGATCTACGGCGGCGAACACCTGCTGACGCGGCGCGCGGTGTCGCCCGCGGTCGCCGGCAAGCTGCTCGCGCGGCTGCGCTGGTGGGAAGACCACTGCGCCCGCAACCATGCCGAGATGGACAACAACCCGTCGGCCGGCAACAAGGCCGGCGGGCTGACCACCATCCTCGAGAAATCGCTGGGCGCGATCGCGAAGAGCGGCACCACCAACCTGGTCGACGTCTGCGAATACGCCGAGCCGGTGACGGCGCACGGCCTGGTGTTCATGGACACGCCGGGCTACGACCCGGTCAGCGCGACCGGCCAGGTCGCCGGCGGCGCCAACCTGATCTGCTTCACGACCGGCCGCGGCTCGGCCTACGGCTGCGCGCCGTCACCGTCGCTGAAGCTGTCGACCAACACCGCGCTGTGGCTGCGCCAGCAGGACGACATCGACATCAACTGCGGCAGCGTGGTCGACGGCACCGCGACCGTCTCCGAGTTGGGCGAGGCGATCTTCCAGCAGATGCTGGCGACCGCCTCGGGCGAGCTGACCAAGAGCGAACGCCACGGCTACGGCCAGAACGAATTCGTGCCGTGGCAGTTCGGTGCCGTGATGTAGATCAGTGATGTGATCAGCGCGCCAGCAGGTGCGGCAAGGTCAGCGACAGCGCCGGCCAGTAGGTGACGAGGATCAGGAACCCGATCATCGTCAGCAGCCACGGCCACACCGCGATCGTCAGCTCGGTGATGCCCATCTTGCTGATGCCCGACGCGACGTACAGGTTCAGCCCGACCGGCGGGTGGCACATGCCGACCTCCATGTTGACCGCCATCAGGATGCCCAGGTGGATCGGGTTGACCCCCAGCTTGCAGGCCACCGGGTACAGGATCGGCGCCATGATCAGCACGATCGCCGACGGGTCCATGAAATTGCCGGCCACCAGCAGGATGATGTTGACCAGCAGCAGGAACACCACCACGCCGAAGCCCTGCCCCGTCATCCACGCCGCCATCGACTGCGGGATCTGCTCGGAGGTCAGCAGGAACGAGAACAGCACCGCGTTCGTGATGATGTACAGCAGCATCGAGCTCATTGCGGCCGCGTTGCGCAGCACCTTCGGCACCTCGCGCAGCTTCAGGTCCTTGTAGATGAAGACCGAGATCACGAACGCGTACACCGCCGCGATCGCCGCCGCCTCGGTCGGCGTGAAGATGCCGGAGTAGATGCCGCCGATCACGATCACGATCAGCGCGATGCCCCAGAACGCTTCGCGGAAGGCCTTCCAGCGCTCGCCCCAGCTGGCGCGCGGCAGCCGCGGATAGTCGAACTTGCGCGCCCGGTACCAGGTGGTCACGCCCAGCAGCAGCGACAGCAGCAGCCCGGGCAGCACGCCGGCGATGAACAGGTCGCCGACCGATGCGGTGGCCACCGGCTGGCCATCCGGCCCGGTCGCGTTCATGCCGTTGGTCGCGATCGAGAAGATCACCAGGTTGATCGACGGCGGGAACAGGATGCCCAACGCRCCCGAGGTGGTGATCACGCCGGCCGAGAAGCGCTTCGGGTAGCCGGCCTTCTGCATCGCCGGCAGCAGGATGGTGCCGACCGCCACCACGGTGGCCACCGACGAGCCCGAGATCGCCGCGAACAGCGCACAGGCCAGCACGCCGGCCAGGCCCAGCCCGCCGTAGAAGTGCCCGACCATCGTCGACGCGAAGTGGATCATCCGCCGCGCCGCGCCGCCGTTGGTCAGGAAGTTGCCGGCCAGGATGAAGAACGGGATCGCCATGATCTCGAATTTCTCCAGGCCCGAGAACAGCTTGAGCCCGATCGACGCGATCGGCTCGTTGGTCATGCCGAAGAAGAAGCCCAGCACCGTGAGGCCGAGCGCGATGGAGACCGGCATGCCGGTCAGCATCAGCAGCACCAGCAGGCCGAAGATGATCAATGCATTCATGCGGCCACTCCGGCTTCGTCGTCCAGTCCGTCCACGTGCGCGACCTCGTGGTGCGGCAGCTCGCCGCGCCGCCAGAAGGCCCACATCACCTGCAGGAAGCGGAAACACATCAGGTACGACGCCAGCGGGATGCAGGCGTACGGGATCCAGGTCGGCACCTCCAGGTCGGGCGAGGTCGGGCCTTCGGGTACGTCGCCGACATCCCAGCCGAAGGTGCTGAAGAGGGCGTGGTGGAAGCCGTTGTCCCAGACGAACACCGCGCCCATCGTGCCGACCACCGCGGTGAAGACCACGCCGCCCAGCAACCCGACCAGGGTCAGCCAGCGCGCCTGCGCCGGCGGCAGCGCGCGCACCAGCGTGTCGACGCCGACGTGCGTGCCGTGGCGCACGCCGTAGGCCGCGCCGAACTTCGCCATCCACACGAACATGTAGATGCACAGCTCCTGCGCCCAGCTCAGGTTCAGGCCGAGCAGGAAATCCTGCACCGGCTGCAGCACGGCCGGGTAGTGCGCGGCGGCCGCATAGCGGTGCACCACGGCGACGAAGATCAGCAGCGTCGCCGCGCCCATCAGGGCGGCGATCAGCCATTCCTCGAGGTGATCGAGGAAGCGGTTCACGGACCGCAGCACCGGCGCGACCATGGCAGGCCCTACTTCGCGGGCACGAAGCCGGCGGCCTTGTAGACCGCGTCGATCGTCGACTGGCCCACGCGCGACGCCATCTCCTTGTGCACCGGCATCAGCGCCTTCTTCCACTCGTCGAGCTCGGCGGCGGTCGGCGTGTAGATGGTGGTCTTGCCGCTCGCGCGCATCTTCTCGAGGTCGTCGATGTTCTCCTTGGTCGCCATGTCGTTGGCGAACGCGGTCGCCTCCTTCAGCGCGCCTTCGAGGATGGTGCGGATGTCGGCCGGCAGCCCGTCCCAGAACTTCTTGTTGACGATCACCGCATAGGCCAGGTGGCCGTGGTTCGAGATCGTCGTGTGCTTCTGCACCTCGTAGGTCTTCTGCGTGTAGAAGTTCGACGGCACGCCTTCGCAGCCATCGACCACGCCGGACTGCAGCGCCTGGTACAGCTCGCTGAAGGCCATCACCTGCGGCACCGCGCCGAGCGCGCGCATCTCGGCATCGAGCACCTTCGAGCTCTGGATGCGCATCTTCAGGCCCCTGAAGTCGGCCACCTTGTGCAGCGGCTTGTTGGCACTCATGATGTGGAAGCCGTTGTCCCAGTACGCGAGGCCCTTGACGCCCTTCGGCTCCAGCTTCTTGAACAGGTCGGCGCCGACCGGCCCTTCGGTGACGGCGCGGAATGCCGCCTGGTCCTTGAAGATGAACGGCAGGTCGAAGACCTCGAATTCCTTGACGCCCAGCGGGCCGAACTTGGCGAGCGACGGCGCGAGCATCTGCACCGAGCCGAGCTGCAGTGCCTCCATCTCTTCCTTGTCCTTGTAGAGCTGGCTGTTCGGGTAGACATCCACCTTCACGCGGCCGCCGCTGCGCTGCTCGGCCAGTTCCTTGAAGCGCTGCGCGCCGTTGCCCTTGGGCGTGTCGGGGGCGACGACGTGGCTGAACTTGATGACGATGGGCGCCTGCGCGAAGGTCTTCGGGGCGGCCAGGGCCAAAGCGGCGGCGGCGAGCGCACTGCGGCGCGTGATCGACCGCGTGATGGTTTGCGTCATGTCTTGTCTCCGGGTGGTCTGTACTGCGGCGCGATTCTGGTCGGCGGCCCGGAGCGCGGGAAGTTGTGGAGTTCCACATTTCGGCGCCGCCAACCGCGCGCGGCCCGCCCGTTGTGCCCGGCGCGAACCTAGACTTCGCGCCATGCCCGCACCGGCCGATCCGCCCCGCCACCCTGCCCTCGCGCTGCCGCCGCGCCCGCCGGCGCGGCGCGGGCTGTGGGCGCTGCCGCTGCTGCTGTCGCTCATCTTCGTGGCCGGCGTGCTGCTGTGGCTGCGCGCCACCGAGCAGGCCGACCTGGAAGAGCAGCGCGCCGCGCTGGTCTCCGACGCGCTGTCGCTGGAGACGCAGGCCAGCGCCCGCATCGAGCGCGAGACGCTGTTGCTGAAGGATGTCGCGACGCGGCTCGATCACCGCGGCGCCGGCCCGCAGGCGCTCGCGACGCTGCCCGAGGCGCAGCAGGGCCTGCACCGCTTCTGGATCAGCCTGACCTGGCTGGACGCCGCCAACCGGCTGGTCGCGCAGCTGCCCGACGGCCCGGACGGCGCGCGCAGCGGCCCCGGCCTGTCGGCCCACCTGTCGGCGCCGCTCGCCTCCGGCGGCACGCTGGTGGCCCGCTACTCGCCCGGTGAAATGCTGCGCCAGACGGTGCCGTGGTGGCTGGCCCGCACGTACGACGTGCGGCTGCTCGACGGCTTCGATGCGGTGATCGCGTCGACCACCGAGGACCGGCCGCTGGAGGGCCGCCAGAGCTGGCGCATCAGCATGGCGCCGGCGCTGGCCGACAGCTGGCTGGAACTGACCGCGCGCGACGTGGTGCCGCCGTGGTACCACGGCCTGCCGGTCGCGATGGTGGCGGGTTTCGTCGCGCTGATCGCCGCCATCACCTGGATGCTGCGGCGGCAGATGCACGGCGTGTCGCGCGCCGAGGCGGCGTGGCGCACCGAGGCCGCGTGGCGCCAGGCGATGGAGGATTCGCTGACGGTGGGGCTGCGCGCCCGCGACCTCGACGGCCGGCTCGTCTACGTGAACCGCACGCTCGCCGACATGGTGGGCTACGAGCCGCACGAGCTGGTCGGGCTGCTGCCGCCGATGCCGTACTGGCCGGCCGACTCGCACGAGGAGATCATGCAGCGGCACCTGCGCAACATGGCCGGCCAGGCGCCGCGCGAGGGCTACGAGGCGCGCTGGCGGCACCGCGACGGGCGCCTGTTCGACGTGATGGTGTTCGAGGCGCCGCTGGTGGACGCCCGCGGCGGGCACATCGGCTGGATGGGCTCGATCCTCGACATGACCGAGCGGCGCCGGCTCGAGGAACGCGAGCGCCGCCAGACCGAGACGATGGCCCACCACGCGCGGCTGACGATGCTGGGCGAGGTGGCCTCGACGCTGGCGCACGAGTTGAACCAGCCGCTGACGGCGATCGCGAGCTACAACGCCGGCGTGATGAACTCGATGCACAAGCTGCCGTCGCCCGACCCGGTGGTGATGCGGGCGCTGAAGCGGCTGGGCGAGCAGGCAGCCCATGCGGGCGCGATCGTGCAGCGCATCCGCGAATTCCTGACGCGGCGCGAACCGCGGCTGGAGCCGTGCGCGCTGAACGCGGTGATCGAGGGCGGCGTCGCGCTGCTGCGCCGCGAGCTGCAGCGCCAGCAGGTGCAGGTGGTGCTGCAACTCGATGCGGCGCTGCCGGTGATCGTGGCCGATGCGGTGCTGATCGAGCAGGTGGTGATCAACCTGGTGCGCAATGCCGGGGATGCGCTGGCCCACCAGGCGGGCGAGCGGCGCATCGTCGCCGGCAGTTCGCTGAGCGCCGATGGCCGCTTCGTGCGCATCGACGTGCGCGACAACGGCCCGGGATTCGGCGGTCTCGGCATCGAGGCGCTGTGCGCGCCGTTCTTCTCGACCAAGGCAGAAGGCATGGGCATGGGCCTCGCGATCTGCCGCTCGATCATCGAGGCGCACCAGGGCATGTTCGATGCCGCCGACGCGGTGGGCGGCGGTGCGGTGTTCACGCTGACGCTGCCGGTGGGCCTGGCGGTGTCGGACCTTTCCGCGGAGGACGACGAATGAACGAACCCCGACCCGGGCCCGGCCCCGTTCCCCCAGCCGGTGTCGTCTACCTGGTCGACGACGAGGCGGTGGTGCTGGACGCGCTGGGCTTCCTGCTGGCGTCGCACGGCCTGGACGTGCGGCCGCACGGCAACGGGCCGGCGCTGCTGGCGACCGTCGATGCCACCCCGCGCCCGCTGCCTGGCGTGTTCCTGCTCGACATCCGGATGGAGCCGATGTCGGGCCCGCGCTTGCACGACGAGCTGATCGCGCGCGGGCTGCGCAACCCGGTGCTGTTCCTGAGCGGGCATGGCGACATCCCGATGGCGGTCGAGGCGCTGAAGAAGGGTGCGTTCGATTTCCTCGAGAAGCCGTATGTCGACAACGCGCTGGCCGACCGGGTGACGCAGGCGCTGGCGGTCGATGCCGCGATGCAGCGCCAGGGCGCCCAGGTGGCCGAGCGGCAGGCGCGGCTGTCGAGCCTGACCGAGCGCGAGCACGAGGTGATGCTGCGGGTGGCRGCCGGCAAGCTGAACAAGGTGATCGCCGACGAGCTGCACGTCTCGGTGCGGACGGTGGAGGTGCACCGGGCGCGGGTGTATGCGAAGCTGGGCGTGCGCTCGGCGGCGGAGGTGGCCACGGTGCTCGCGGGGCCGGCTGTTTGAACCACCCGTTTGACCGTACATTTCAGCCCATGCCCAGTGTCAACATCAATCCGGTGGTCCGGGCCTTGTTGAGCGATCCGCAGAAGCGCCAGGAGTATCGGCGCCAGCTGATCGCCAGCCGTCCGCAGAAGGACGAAGGCCGCAGGATCGAGCTTGAAGACGCGACCGGCAAGGTCGTGCATCTGAGGGTGCTTCCCGCGACGCCGCCGGCCGCCCAGAAACCTTGAACGTCGCGTTCCAGGCCTTCCTGCTGCTGCTGATCTACCTGCCCGGCGCGATCTTCGTGCTGGCGGTGACCGGCAAGATCCGCGACAACGGCGAGATCCCGGTGATCTCCGGCTCGATGACCGGCCACGCGATTGCCGCGGTGCTGGTGTCGGCGCTGCTGCACACCGGGTGGCTGCTGGCGATCCATGCGTGGCAGCTGCTCGGCGGCTGCGCCTGCCAGCCGGCGGCACGCGACTTCTTTGCGCTGCTGACGCTGAACAACGCAACCGCGCCGTACCTCGCGGCCGAGGCGGCGATCGGCGGCGCGCTGTGGTTCAACGCGGTGTACTTCATCAGCATCTTCACGCTGCCGCTGGTGGCGGGCCTCGCGATCAACACCGCGATCGAGCGCCGCGGGCTGGACATCCGCCACCGCTTCCTGCGCTTCAAGCCGCCCTGGCACTACATCCTGACCGGCGAGAACCGCTCGAACCGGGACGGCCGCACGGTGGTGGTCGACGTGCTGGTGCAGGTCGGCGATACGCCGGTGCTGTACAGCGGCATCCTGAGCTACTTCTCGTTCGACGAGAAGACCAAGGCACCGGACGCGTTGGTGCTGGCCTCGGCGTTCCGCGGCGTGGTGCCCGACTTCGCCGGCACGGCCGAGCCGGAGTTCCTGACGCCGATCCCGGGCGACACCTTTGCGGTGAAGTTCAGCGAGATCAAGAACATCAACATCCAGTACGTCGATCTGGTCGGAACAGAGGACGACGCGTGAAGGCCTACTTCTTCCCGGAGCGGGTCGCGCGATAGGCCGCTTCCACAGCGCGTACGAGTGACGGATGAAGCGTCCCAAGCGTGGGGTTCTGGCCATGCGGCACGGCAGGCGGCACCGAGAACCAGTCGGTGTTGAACGGCAGGACAACGGCGTTCTTCAAGTCGAACTTGGTGTCGTAGCTGAGCCCAGCCGCGATGTATGCGGCGGCATTGCGTGATCGAAGGATCGAGAATTCGCCCGTGTGCAGTTCGGTGGTGCGCTGGCTCGTTCCATACGCCACCTGCACGGAGAACTTCGGCGCATCGTCGTCATACACCGTCAAGACCAGCGCCGGGCGGGGCTTCGGTTTCGGGTTGATGTTGTCCGGGAAATGGCACCAGACAATCTCGCCCGCAGTCGGCTCGCCCCACCAACTCATGAAGTCTCAGAACCGAACAAACTTGAGCGAACCGACCGCTTCGTACCCTTCGGTGCCTGCTTGCGGATCTGGCGCAACTGCGTTGCCGTCAACGGGCCGTCATCGGCCTCGTACTGCGGCAAGACCTTGAGGGCAAGGTCATGCAGTGCGAGATGGATCGCCTGAGTCTCGTCGACACCCAGTTGGCTGGCCAGCCGTTGCGCAGTAGCGCGGGTGACACCCGTCGCCGTGTCCGCCGCCCGATACCGGAAGGCGATCTGATTCGAAACAGCCTTGCTGGCCATGCCAGTACTCCTCGATAATTTTGATATCTGAAAGATATCTCATCACCTTGATCGAGGTCAACCCAAACCAGGCAGTGAGGGCGCCACGGCCTATGTAACTCCGCACAACGAACAGTTCCATCGGCTCGGGGAGGACGAGCATGGCTCGTAGCCCGGGCGACAGCCCGGGCTCAACCTTCACTTGTTCGCTTGTCACCCCAGAAGGAGCAGGGCGGTGGCCCAAAGGCGCGTGCGGGGAGGTTGTGGAGCGCCAATAAAGCCGGGGCGCCGGAGCTGGCTGGTTTCATGGCCCGCGCGCGC
>NZ_JBFUGN010000088.1:0-12269 GCF_056402895.1 Rhizobacter sp. P3_B12
GCGTAGCCCTGCCACGCACCGGCCTTCAGCGCTGCGTAGTCGCTGCGCAGCGTCGCCATGCGTTCGGCCTTCGCGGCGCGCTTGTCGGCGTCGCTGCGGCCGCTGCGGTAGATCGCGTCCAGGTCGCTGCGCGCCTGCATCGTCAGCGCGCGGAACTCCTGGCGCCGCTTGTCGTAGCGCTCGTACTCGTCGCGCGCCGCGGCGGTCGATTTCTCGACCAGCCAGCGCGCGCCGCCGATGCGCTCCACCGCGGTCGCGAACGACTCGTTGAACATCGTGTCGTCCTTCGCGAAGGCCACCTGGTGCGCCAACTCGTGGAAGATCAACCGCGCCAGCTCGCCCTCGGGCCAGCGGATGAAGGTGTTCAGCAGCGGGTCGCTGAAGAAGCCGCCCGGCAGCTTGCCCAGCGTCGAATAGGCCGGCACCGCGTACACGCTGACCTCCAGGCCTTCGGTGCGCAGCGCATCGCCTTGCTCGTCGGCTGCCACCTGGTCGAAGTAGCCGCGGTAGCCGACGCAGCCGGTCACCGGGTAGCACCAGGTCTTCAACTGCAGGCTCAGCTCGGGCGCGGCCACCACGTTCCACACCGCGGCGCTGCGGTGCAGGTCGGCATAGCGCCGGTAGCTCGCGTTGTCCGGCAGCTTCAGCTCGCTGACCGCGTAGTCGCGCATGCGCTGCGTCAGCTGCAGGCGCTCGCGCAACGGGTCGGAGGTGGCGGGGTCGGCGAGCCAGTCACTGACCGGCTTCGCCTGGTTCAGCAGGCTCAGGTGGCCACCGACCGATTGCGCCAGGTAGCGCACCGAACCGCAGCCGCTGAGCGAACCCAGCAGCGCGACCGCGCCCACTGCCACCCACCATCTTTTCTTCACCGGAACTCGCATCACGCGAGTCTAGGCGAGCCCTGCAGGCTCAGGTCAGCCGCCGCCCATTGGCCCCCAGCACCGCCAGGGCGACATAGCGCGAGGCGACGTACGGCGCCGCCCCGCCGAAGCCGAGCGCAAACTCGCCCAGGTTCAGCTGCTTCAGGCCGGTCAGCGCCTGGCGCAGCTTGTCGCGCGTCAGGTCGCGGCCGGCGCGGCGCAAGCCCTCGGCCATCACCATCGCGTTGGCGTAGCCTTCGAAGCTGCTGGCGCCGAAGTCCTCGCGGCCGATCGCACGCATCGCCGCCTGGTAGTTGCGCACCGACTCGAGCTTCTGCGACAGCGCATCCGGAAACACCTGCGACAACGCGATGCCCTGCGACGCGGCCCCCAGCTTGGCCAGCTCCGACGAGATCACCGACACCGACAGCCCGACCATCGGCAGGCCGGCCATGCGTGCGCGCAGCTGCAGCATCAACGCCGTGCTGGTCGTGCCGGTGGTGCCGAAGAACACCACGTTGGGCTTGGCCGCGAGCAACTGGTCGATGACCTGCGTCGCGTTGGAGCCGTCCACGGCCGCCGGCACGGTCGCCACTGCCTGCAACCCGGCCGACTGCAACGCGGCGGTCGCGTCCTTCGCGACCTCCTTGCCGAACGGGTTGTCGAGGTAGACCAGCGCGATGTCCTTCAGGCCCATCGCGACCAGCTGCTGGGTCACGCGCGTCACCTCGTCGGTGTAGCTCGCCCGCACGTGGAAGACGTTGCGCTGGCCCGGCTGGCGCAGCGACGAGGCGCCGGTGATCGGGCCGACATAGGGCACGCCCGCCTGCTCGATCGCCGGGATGATCGCGGCGTTGTTCGCGGTGCCGATGCACGAGATCAGCGCGAACGCGGTGTTGCCCTCGATCATCTGCTTCACGTTCTCGACGGTGCGCGCCGGCACGTAGCCGTCGTCCTTCATCAGCAGGCGCAGCTCGCGGCCGTGGATGCCGCCGGCCTTGTTGATCGCGCCGAAGGCGGCCGAGATGCCGGAGTTCTGGTCGCGGCCCGCGCCGGCCAGGATGCCGCTCAGTGCGGCCGAACTGCCGAGCGTGACCTGCGTCGCCCCGAGCCCCTCGTCGGCCGCGCTCGCGACCTGCACCCACGCGGCGCCGCTCGCCGCCGCCATCCCCTGCACACACGAACGCAAGAACAACCGACGTTTCATCGCAACGACTCCTGGCGAAAAGCAGCCACTCTGGGGGCAGCCTCGCAGTACATCTGTCCCGGGGGCGACACCGCCGAAGACATCGCCACAAATCGTGACACCTGTCACCGGCCGCGCGGCCGGCCTGCGTCATTCCCGCGACACGTCCACCAGGCAGTCGTAGAAGCTCGGGGCACGCCCCAGGTCGGTCAGCCGTTGGTGCGTCAGTTCATTGACGTTGCTGCCGCGCACGCCCAGCTTGCGCCACCAGATGCCCAGGCCGTTGACGACGCCGGGCCGCGCACGCGGGCTGATCACCGCCTTGCACCAGTACTCGCCGCGGTCGTTGAACACCCGCACCAGCTCGCCGCCTGCGATGCCACGCGCCTGCGCATCGCCGGCATGGATCTCCAGCACCGGCTCGCCCTCGATGTCGCGCAGGCTCTGCACGTTGACGAAGCTGGAGTTCAGGAAGTTGCGCGCCGGCGGCGAGATCATCGCGAGCGGGTAGCGCTTCGCCAGCTCGGGCGTCGAACGGGCCGATTCGTAGTTCGGCACGTGGTCGGGCACGCCCCAGCCCGGCGCATCGATCGTGCAGCGGCCGCTCGCGGTCGGGAAACCGCCGTTCGCGAACGGCGCTTCCGCGATCTGCAACTTCACCCAGTGCTTCTCGCGCAGTTCGTCGAAATCGACGACATCGGTGCGGAAGGCCTGGCGCGCCAGGGCTTCGTCGCTGTCGCTGAAGCACGCGGCATCGAAGCCCATGCGCGCCGCCAGCTCGCGGAAGATCTGCGTGTTCGGCTTCGCCTCGCCCACCGGCGCGATCGCTGCCTCGTTGATCAGCACGTAGGTGTGGCCGTAGCTGGTGTGCACGTCCAGGTGCTCCAGCTGCGTGGTGGCCGGCAGCACGTAGTCGGCGTGGTCGGCGGTGTCGGTCATGAAGTGCTCGAGCACCACCGTGAACAGGTCCTCGCGCTTGAAGCCCTTCACCACCTTCGGCGATTCGGGCGCCACCGCGACCGGGTTGCTGTTGTAGACCACCAGCGCCTCGATCTTCGGGCCGAACGCCGCCGAGCTCTCGCGCAGCAGGTCGTCGCCGATGGTGCTCATGTTGATGGTGCGCGGGCGCCGGCCGGCCAGCAGCTCGGGCCGCTGCAGCGCGGCCTTGTCGGGATGGAACCAGCCCGATGCCGACAGCAGCATGCCGCCCGCACGCTGCCGCCACGCGCCGGTCAGGCACGGCAGGATCGCCACCAGCCGCACCGCATTGCCGCCGCCGCGCACGCGCTGCATGCCGTAGTTCAGGCGGATCGCGGCCGGCTTCGTCGTGCCGTAGTCGCGCGCCAGGCCGCGCACCTCGTCGGCGCTGATGCCGCAGGTCTCGGCGGTGCGCTCGGGCGTCCAGGCCATCGCGCGCTCGCGCAGCGCGGGCCAGCCTTCGGTGTGGCGTTCGATGTAGTCGGCGTCCAGCCAGTCGTTGACGACCAGCTCGCGCATCAGCCCGAGCGCGAGCGCACCGTCGGTGCCCGGCAGCAGCGCGATGTGCTGGTGGCATTTGTCGGCCGTCTCGGTCTTGCGCGGATCGATGCAGACCAGCTTCGCGCCGTTGCGCTTGGCCGCGTTCGCGAAAGTCCAGAAATGCAGGTTCGATGCGATCGAGTTGCTGCCCCAGATCACGATCAGCTTGCTCTCGGCGAAGTGCTCGACGTGCATGCCGACCTTGCCGCCGTAGGTCGCCATCAGCGCCTCGGCACCGGCCGACGCGCAGATGGTGCGGTCGAGCAGCGAGGCCCCGAGCTGGTGGAAGAAGCGCCCGGCCATGCTCTCGCCCTGCAGCAGGCCCATCGTGCCGGCGTAGCTGTACGGCACGATGGCCTCGGGCGCGCGCGACGCGATCCCGGACAGGCGCGCCGCGATGTCCGACAGCGCCTCGTCCCAGCTCACCGGCACGAACTGCCCGCTGCCCTTCGGCCCGACGCGCTTCAGCGGGTGCAGCACGCGGTCCGGGCTGTAGGTTCTCTCGGTGTAGCGCGACACCTTGGTGCACAAGGCACCGTGCGTGGTCGGGTGATCGGGGTCGCCCTGGATGCGGATCGCACGATCGTTCTCGACGGTCACGCGAATGGCGCAGGTGTCTGGACAGTCATGCGGGCACGCAGCCGCAACAGTTCGGTAACTCATCGCGGAACTATTGCACATGCTTCCGGATGTATGTGCCCGCTAGGTCATGAACCGTAAGCTTTGTACCGATATGGACGGATATCCTTACGCCCCAGCAAACGGCCCGCCGAGTCGTAACAAGCTGCAACACATTTGTCAACGGAACTTGCCCTATGAAACGTCGTGAACTTCTCAAGAGCGTCGCCGCCGGCAGCGCTGTGTTGGCGCTGCCTGCGCTGGCTCAAAGTGACCGCCGGCTCGTGCTGGGCCAGTCCGCTGCCTTCACCGGCCCGGCGGCACAGCTGGGCATCCAGATGAACCGCGGCGCCCGCGTGTACTTCGATGCCTTCAATGCCGCCGGTGGCGCCAACGGCCACACCATCGAGCTGAAGACGCTGGACGACGGCTACGAGCCGGACCGTTGCAAGGCCAACACCGACCGCTTCATCAAGGAAGACGTGTTCGCGCTGTTCGGCTATGTGGGAACGCCGACCTCGCTGGCCGCGCTGCCGCTGGTCAACGACAGCAAGATGCCGTTCTTCGGGCCGTTCACCGGTGCCGAGGCGCTGCGCGAGCCGTTCAGCAAGTCGGTCTTCCATGTGCGTGCCTCGTACTACGACGAGACCGCGCTGATCGTGAAGAACCTGACGCAGCTGGGCCTGAACAAGGTCGCGGTGTTCTACCAGAACGACGCGTACGGCAAGGCTGGCCTGGAAGGCGTGACGCGCGCGCTGAAGCCGCTGAGCCTCGCGCCGGTGGCGCTGGGCACGGTCGAGCGCAACACCGTCGCGGTCAGCCAGGCGGTGAAGGACATCGTTCCGACCTTTCCCGATGCGGTGGTGCTGATCAGCGCCTACAAGTCGTGCGCCGCGTTCATCCGCGAGGCCCGCAAGGCCGGCTACGGCGGCACCTTCTACAACGTGTCGTTCGTCGGCACGCAGGCGCTGGCCGACGAGCTCGGCAAGGAAGGCCGCGGCGTGATGATCAGCCAGGTGATGCCATTCCCGTTCTCGACCACCACGCCGATCTCGCGCGAGTACCTGGATGCGGTGGCGAAGGCCGGCGGCGACGCGACGCCGAACTACTCCAGCATGGAAGGCTACCTGGCCGCGAAGGTGTTCGCGGAAGGCCTGAAGCGCGCCGGCCGCGCGCCGTCGCGCGACGCGCTGATCGCCGGGCTGGAGTCGATCCAGAACGCGAACTTCGGCGGCTTCAACGTGCACTTCGGTGCGAAGGACCACGTCGCGTCCAGTTTTGTCGACGTGTCCATGCTGACCGAAGACGGCAAAGTCCGCCGGTAGGCCCACCCCCGAGGCGCTGCGCGCCTCCCCCTCAAGGGGGCGCCGCCAGTGGCCCGGCGAAGCCGGTTCCACGGCGTCCGCTTGATCGACTCGTGCGCGTTGCGCCGAGTATTTGTTTGTTTTGTCTGGAGTTGCTGTGAAACGTCGTCATTTCCTGAGCCTGGGTGCTGCGGCGCCGGTTGCCCTGGCCTTCCCGAAGCTGGCGACCGCCGCCTCCACCAAGATCGTGCTCGGCCAGTCGGCCGCGTTCTCGGGCCCGGCCAGCGCGCTGGGCGAGCGCTTCAAGGAAGGCGCGCTGCTCGCCTTCGAGCGCGTCAATGCGCGCGGCGGCATCAACGGCCGCACGATCGAGCTGCGCAGCGTCGATGACGGCTACGAGCCCGACCGCTGCGCCGAGAACACGCAGAAGCTGCTGAAGGACGACGTGTTCGCGCTGTTCGGCTACATCGGCACGCCCACGTCGGTCGCCGCGCTGCCGCTGGCCACCGCGGCGCGCACGCCGTTCTTCGCGCCGTTCAGCGGCGCCGAGGTGCTGCGCTCGCCGTTCAACCGCATGGCCTTCCATGTGCGTGCGTCGTACAACGACGAGACCGCCGAGATCGTCAAGCAGATCACCTCGATCGGCATGCAGCGCATCGGCGTCTTCTACCAGAACGACAGCTACGGCAAGGCCGGCCTGGACGGCATGACGGCAGCGCTGACGGCGCACAAGCTGAAGCCGGTGGGCCTGGGCACGGTCGAGCGCAACACGGTGAACGTGACGGCCGGCGTCGGCACCATCCTGGCCGACAAGCCCGATGCGATCGTGCTGATCAGCGCCTACAAGTCGTGCGCGGCGTTCATCCGCGAGGCTCGCAAGCAGGGCTTCGCCGGCAGCTTCTACAACGTGTCGTTCGTCGGCACGCAGTCGCTGGCCGCCGAGCTCGGCCAGGACGCCCGCGGCGTCGCGATCAGCCAGGTGATGCCGCTGCCGTTCAGCGCCACGGTGCCGATCTCGGCCGACTACCTGTCGGCCGGCAAGGCGCTGGGCGCGAAGTTCGAGCCCAACTACGGCGGCATCGAAGGCTTCGTCGCGGCCCGCACGATGATCGAGGGCCTGCGCGCGGCCGGCGGCAACGTGACGCCGGAATCGCTCGTGACGGCGCTGGAGAACATGCCCGAGCTGAACCTCGGCGGCTTCTTCATCGACTTCAACGACCGCTCGCATGCCGGCTCGAAGTACGTCGACATGACGATCCTGACGGCCGAAGGCAAAGTACGCCACTGAGTCGCGTAGCCCGGATGTCAATCCGGGTGCAGCTCGACCGCTGGCTGAAATGCCCGGAATGGCTTCCGGGCTACGGTGGCCTGTAAACTGCTTCGCTCCCTCTCAGGAGCGTGCCTCATGCAGTTGATCGAATCCATCCTGGCCGATGCCGCGGCCGTCACGGCGATCCGACGTGACATCCATGCCCACCCCGAACTCTGCTTCGAGGAGAAGCGCACCGCGGACGTGATCGCGAAGGCGCTCACCGACTGGGGGATCCCGATCCACCGCGGCCTCGGCACCACCGGCGTCGTCGGCATCGTCAAGGGCACGGCCGGCACGAGCGATCGCGCCGTCGGCCTGCGCGCCGACATCGACGCGCTGCCGATGACCGAGAAGAACACCTTCGCGCACGCCAGCACCACGCCGGGCAAGATGCATGCGTGCGGCCACGACGGCCACACCGCGATGCTGCTGGCGGCCGCCAAGCACCTGTCGAAGAACCGCCACTTCGACGGCACCGTCTACCTGATCTTCCAGCCGGCCGAAGAAGGCGGCGGCGGCGCGCGCGAGATGATCAAGGACGGCATCTTCAAGCAGTTCCCGATGGAAGCGGTGTTCGGCGCCCACAACTGGCCCGGCATGAAGGTCGGCCAGTTCGCGCTGAAGAATGGCCCGTGCTTCGCGTCGAGCAACGAGTTCCGCATCGTGATCCGCGGCAAGGGCTCGCATGCCGCGATGCCGCACAACGGCATCGACCCGGTGCCGATCGCCTGCCAGCTGGTGCAGGGCTTCCAGACCATCATCACGCGCAACAAGCGGCCGATCGATGCCGGCGTGATCTCGGTGACGATGATCCATGCCGGCGAGGCCACCAACGTGGTGCCCGACAGCGTCGAGATCCAGGGCACGGTGCGCACCTTCACGCTCGAGGTGCTCGACCTGATCGAGAAGCGCATGAAGGAAGTGAGCGAGAACCTGTGCGCCGCGTTCGATGCGAGTTGCGAGTTCGAATTCACCCGCAACTACCCGCCCACCATCAACCACCCGGTGGAGACCGAGTTCGTGCGCGGCGTGATGGCCGACGTGGTCGGTGCCGACAACGTGCAGGAGTTCGAGCCGACGATGGGCGCCGAGGACTTCAGCTACTTCCTGCTCGAGAAGCCGGGCTGCTACTTCCTGATCGGCAACGGCGACGGCAGCCACCGCATCGGCGGCCACGGCATGGGCCCGTGCATGCTGCACAACCCGAGCTACGACTTCAACGACGACCTGATCCCGCTGGGTGCGACGCTGTGGGTGCGCCTGGCCGAACAGTGGCTCTCGAGATGACCCACCCCCGAAGCGCCTTCGGCGCCTCCCCCTCAAGGGGGCGCCGCCAGCGGCCCGGCGAAGCCGGTTCCGCGGCGGCCGCTTGATCCTGGATGACCGCCATGAGCTTCGACCCGCCCTCCTCCTTCTTCGCCCAGACCTACGCCGAGGCGCGCGGCAAGTTCCTGGCCGCCGCCGAGGCGGCCGAGCTCGACGTCGAGACCCATGTGCACCCGCTGCTCGGCCGCGACGGCGAGACGCTCGCGATGGACGTGGTGCGCGACGGCCCCGCCGATGCGAGCCGGCTGCTGATCGTCAGCAGCGCCTGCCACGGCGTCGAGGGCTTCTGCGGCTCGGGCATCCAGGTCGGGCTGCTGGGCGATGCGGCATGGCGTGCGTCGGCGCACGCGGCCGGCGTGGCGGTGCTCTACCTCCACGCGCTGAACCCGTACGGCTTCTCGTGGTGGCGCCGCACGACGCACGAGAACGTCGACCTGAACCGCAACTTCCACGATTTCAGCCAGCCGCTGCCGGCCAACCCCGGCTACGACGAACTGGCCGGGCTGCTGGTGCCGCCGATGTGGCCGCCATCGCCCGAGGTGATGATGCGCGTCGGCCAGTTCGTGCAGCAGCGCGGCATGGAGGCGCTGCAGGCCGCCGTCTCCGGCGGCCAGTACGACCACCCCGAGGGCCTGTTCTACGGCGGACGCAACCCGACCTGGAGCCACGTCACGCTGCGCCACGTGCTGCAGCAGCACGGGCGGCGCGCCGCGCGGCTCGGCTGGATCGACCTGCACACCGGGCTCGGGCCGGCCGGCGTCGGCGAGCGCATCTTCGCGTGCCGCGACGATGCGGCAGCGCTGCAGCGGGCCCGTGCGTGGTGGGGCGACGGCATCACGTCGATCTACGACGGCAGCTCCAGCTCGCCGCTGCTGACCGGGCTGATGTGGTCGGCCGCCTACGACGAATGCCCGCAGGCCGAGTACACCGGCATCGCGCTCGAGTACGGAACGCTGCCGATCATGCAGATGATCGAGGCGCTGCGGGCCGACCAGTGGGTCGAGAACCACCCCGAGGCGCCGGCCGGGCAGCGCGCGCAGATCAAGCAGCAGACGCGCGATGCGTTCTACATCGACACGCCGCAGTGGAAGCAGCAGGTGTGGGAGCAGGCGCGCGATGCGGCAGGGGCGGCGGTGCGGGGGCTGGCAGCGGATTCGGTCCGGAACTGATCGATCCAGGTCGGCGAGCGCGACGACGAATCGGGCCTGCCGGTCTATCGTGGCATCCTCCCGCCACGAAAGCCCGCCATGCTCGAACTGCGCCCCACCTGCGAACACTGCAACACCGCGCTGCTGCCGGAATCGATCGATGCGCGCATCTGCAGCTTCGAATGCACCTTCTGCGCGAACTGCGTCGACCGCGTGCTCGGCAACGTCTGCCCGAATTGCGGCGGCGGCTTCGTGCCGCGCCCGGTGCGGCCGGTGCATGACTGGAAGGGCGGCAACCACCTCGCGCGCTACCCCGCCAGCACGGCGGTGAAGCATCGGCCGGTCGACCCGGCGGCACACGCCGCGCTGCGCGAAGGCCTGCAGGGCATCGAGCCCGAGAAACGATGACCCGCGTCGACATCGCGATCGTCGTGCCACCGCGCACGCTGCTGCTCGATGTCGCCGGGCCGGCGGAGGCGTTCCGTCTCGCGGACGCGCACCTCGCGGACCAGGGCCGGCCGGAGCGCTTTCGGCTGCGCTTCGTCGGGCCGCAGGCGCAGGCCGCGAGCTCGGTCGGGCTGCAGGTGGCCGGGCTCGAACCTTTGCCCGACCGCTTCGCCGCACCGACCTGGTTGATGGTGGTCGGCCAGCCCGCCGCCGCGCTCGGCCGTCCCGATGCCGCCACGCTCGACACCATCGACTGGCTGCGCCGCGACATCGGCCCGCTGCTGGCGTCGGGCGAGGACCACCGCCTGGTCGGCGTCTGCACCGGCACGCTGCTGCTGGCCCGCGCCGGCCTGCTCGGCGGGCGGCGCTGCACCACGCACCATGCGTTCATCGAGACGCTGCGCCGCCTCGCGCCCGCGGCGCAGGTGGTCGACAACCGCGTGTTCGTGCTCGATGGCGCGCTCGCCACCAGCGCCGGCGTGACGGCCGGCATCGACCTCGCGCTGCACCTGATCGCGCTGGCCTGTGGCGATGCGCTGGCGGCGCGGGTCGCGAAGGACCTGGTGGTCTACCTGCGCCGCACGCCCAACGACCCCGAGCTGTCCCCGCTGCTGGCGCACCGGCACCACCTCCACCCGGCGCTGCACCGCGCGCAGGATGCGGTGTGCGAGCGGCCCGGCGACGACTGGACGCTCGGCTCGCTCGCCGAGGCCGCGCACGTGACGACGCGCCACCTGCTGCGGCTGTTCGCCGAGCACGCGGCGGTGTCGCCGATGACCTATGTGGAGAAGATCCGCCTCGAGCGGGCGCGCCAGGCCTTGTCGGGCGGCGCGAGCGTCACGCGGGCCGCGGAGCATGCGGGGTTCGCGTCGGACCTGCAGCTGCGTCGGGCGTGGGGGCGGCACCTCGAAGGCACGCCCCGCACGGTCCGGCCGTGAATCACGCGCGCCGCCGCTGCTGGACGCGAGACACGGCCTGCCCTGCTAGAAAAGGTTCTCGAACCCATGCCACGCCTGCCCCTGAAGGGCAGCCATGCCCTGACAGAAACGCGGTAGTTCCTCGTCGCCCGCCAGACTCGCGTGCAACAGGTACTTCCCAAGGAAGTACTCGATGTGGGCGCGGTAGCTCGGACCCTCCGACGCCAATTGCCCACCGAAGCGCCTCGCCTGCAGCTCGTAGCGCTTTGTACAGCGCAAACCCTCCTCCGACGCATATCCTCCCCTTTCTTCTTCAAGAGGCAGGATCGCGCTGCTCACGCTGAGGTGGAGCTGCTGGAGTACCGGCATCTGCTGGGCCCCCAGGATGTCCAGTATTCGGCAGTACGAGTCCTTGATTCGATGCAAGTGCTGCGCCCGCGGGGTATCGTCTTCCACCGCATCCAGAGCCTTCAGGCAGGCGCGCAATGCCTGGCGGTCGGCCCGGTCCACCGAGATCTCCATCGCAGCCCGCAATGCACGGACCGCAGGTGCTGCCTCCTCCTGTGAGTGCGGGACCGACGAGAGCAGGCCGATGATGGCTTTCGCAACAGGCGCGCGCTGCCACTCAATGCAATTCGCGAGGACGGCACGCCGAAACAAGCCAAGTGCGGATCTCTGGCCACGCAGTCTGATCCGGGCTCGCATCACGGCGACAAGCGAAGCGCCATCCACGAAGGATGTCTTGGCAAAGACCAGCGGCATCTCATCCTCGGTGTCAGGCAGCAAGTGCGGATGAGTGGCATCCAGCTTGTGCAAGGCTTCTCTCAAACTGCTCCGCGCCCTTTCGCTCCGCGGCGCGCTGCCACGCATCGACTCATCGTGGATCATGGTGTCATGCGACATGACACGACCCGGATGGGCCTGCCCGTCGTCAAACTGAATGCCGGAATGGCTTCGCCATATCTGCTCAACGCCTGACGCGAGAGCTTTCAACCGACCCGCATCGTCCATGCGTTCGGCCAGCGCGTCTATTTCGCCGCTGAAATACTGCGCCTTCTTCCTGTAAGCCGCGACTTCCGGACTCTCGGGTTCACCGACAACGGAATACAGATCCCGTTCACGAAGCTCGCCTTGTGATCCCGCGATGCCGGTCGCCTCGGCAGCTTGCTGCGAGATGACCCCCATCTCGACGGCCTCGACAAGCAACTGCCGCGCCCGTGCTTCGTGCCCGCACTGGGTGAGCACATCGGCGATGCACAAAACGGCATCTGCTTCCGGCCCCCCGGTTTCCAGCCGATTCGCCGACAGCTCTCCGTCCTCCAGCAATTGCGGAAGCGCCCGGTCCAGCGTGATCAGTGCCTCGTGCAGGCGCGCGTGCCGCCCCGGCGCCGACGCAGCACACAGGTCGAGCATGCGGGCGATGCTGCCGGGCTCGTCGGACCACCATGGCACCTGGGCCTCGACGACCGGTGCCGTCGTACGATGGGTCGCGACTCGTTTGACCATGGCGCAGGTCTCCGTTCAATCAAGTGTGGGGCGCAAAAAGAAGAATGCCGCCATGAGTGGCGGCATTCGTGCTTTCGTTCCGCGGCCCCCGCACCGCGCGCGCCGCCTCAGGCGCGCCGCTCGTGCC
>NZ_JBFUGN010000089.1:0-12228 GCF_056402895.1 Rhizobacter sp. P3_B12
GTGGGGGCGGATGCGCAGGCTGCGCCATCGCAGTCGACCCTCACGCGCCTGCGCCAGGCGATCGACCGCGTGCGCGGCAGCGCCGACGACCCGGCGCGCTACGTGCGCGACCTCGCCGGCGCGCAGGCCTCGGGCGCGGTGGTCGGCCAGACCGCCACCGCGCGCCGCGAAAAGGGTGATGCGCAGCGCGAGGGCGAGTACCTGGTGCCGGTCGGCACGGTGATGGCCGCGGTGCTCGACATCGAGGTCAACTCCGACTGGGAGGGCCGCTGGCGCRCGCTGATCGCGCGCGACATCTACGACCTGAACCAGGACGTGATCCTGATCCCGAAGGGCACGCGCGTGCTCGGCAGCTCGGCGCGGCCGAAGCCGGTCAACGAGGCGATCAACGAGCGCATGGCGCTGATCGCGCAGTGGCTGGTGCTGCCCAACGGCGCGCGCATCGACCTGTCGCGCAGCGCGATGCTCGACGGCGCCGGCGTGGCCGCGCTGGAGGGCGACGTGAACCGGCATTTCCTCGCGACGCTCGGCGGCGTCGCGGCCTACGGCGTGATCGGCGGGCTGGCCGCGACGCGCGCGGTGCGCTCGACCAGCAACGACACCAACCTCGCGGTCAGCGTGCTGGCCGGGCGCGACGCCGGGGCCGAGATCGCGGCGGGCCTGGCCGACGTGGGACGGCGCGTCGCGTCGCGCTACCTGAACCTGGTGCCGACCATCGTCGTGAAGCCGGGCACGCCGATGAACGTGTTCCTCGACGACGAGCTGTTCCTGCGCGCGTGGGCGCCGATCGACGAGTTCGCGCCGGCGGTGGCTCCTCAATCGATGCGCTGAAATGACGGCGCCTGCCTCCGTTCGCCCTGAGCTTGTCGAAGGGCCCGATCATCCTGAGCTTGTCGAAGGACCTGAGCCTGTCGAAGGGTCTTGCTCGCGTGGCACGAAGGCTTCGACAGGCTCAGCCCGAACGGGGGTAAAGCACCTGCGCGAGCTGCTGCTGCGCCTGGCCGATGGCGACTATGCGCACGCGCAGCTGCGCTGGTCGCTGCTGCCGTACCTGACGGCGTGCGCACCGCTGATCGTCACCAGCGTGCTCGCGCCGGCCTGGCTCGCGTGGCTGATGGCACTGCCGTCGATGCTCGCGCTGTACCGCGTGACGCAGATCCTCGACCCCGGGCTGTTCGAGGTGAGCCCGCAGCGCGGCGCGCTGGCCTATGCCTTCGCGCTGAACCTGCTGTTGCTGCTGTGGTGCCTGGCGCTCGCACTGGCCGGGCGTGGCGGCGCGATCGCGACCACCGCGTTCGCGCACACCGCGCTGCTGGCGCTGGCGATCGCCCCGGCCTGCCGGCGCAACCGCGCCCGACGCACCCGCCGCTGGCCGCTGCACTTCACCTTCATCCCGCTCGCAGCGCTGGTGCTGGTGCTGCAGGGCATCGCGACCTGGAGGGCGCCGTCATGAGGGTCGTGCTGCGCTTGTCGTGCGTGCTGCCTTGCATCGTGTGCCTGCCGGCGCAGGCCGCGCTGTACCGCTGCCCGTCGCTGCAGGAACCGGGCCGCAGCATCGTCACCAACCTGGTCGGCGATGCCGAGGCGCGTCAGCGCGATTGCACGCCGCTCGCGACGCGCGCCTCGGCGCTCGATGCACCGGTCAAGCCGCTGCAGGCCGCCGCCCCCCCGCGCACGCAACCGGGGCCCGCCGACCGCCGCATCCCGGTGGCGCTGCAGCGCGAGCGCGACACCGACCGCCGCGCGATCATCGATGCCGAACTGCGCACCGAGCAGCAGTTGCTGGCCCGCGCCCGCGAGATCGTCAAGGCAGCGCCCGCCGGCGATGCCGAGGCCCAGACCCAGGCGCGCCAGGCCGCCGCCCGCCATGCCGACAACGTCGACGCGCTGCAGCGCGAACTCGCCCGGCTGCGCTGACATGACCGCCAACGATCCGCAAAGCCCGCAGGCGCAGAGCGCCGTCAAGCTCCAGTGGGAGCTGGTGCGGCACTACCTGAGCCCGATCGAGCCGTTCTTCCGGCTCGAGGGCGTGACCGGCATCTTCGTGAACCGCTTCGACAGCGTCTACATCATGCGGCACGGCGAGTTCGCGCCGGTCGATGCGCGCTGGAGCAACGAGTTCCACTTCGTCACCGCGATCGAGCAGATCGCCAACGCACTCGGCCAGGAGGTGCACCCGATCGAGCGCCCGCTGCTCGACGCGCGGCTCGACGATGGCTCGCGCATCAACGCGGTGCTCGCGCCGACCGGCGTGACCGGCAGCAACATGACGGTGCGGCTGTTCCCCAAGCTGCGCTTCACCGCCGAGGCGCTGCTGGCCAGCGGCTCGTTCAACCGCGAGATGTTCCGCTACCTGCGCCTGGCGATGCTGAACCGCTTCAACGTGCTGGTCTCGGGCGGCACCGGCAGCGGCAAGACGACGCTCTTGAACGCGGTGTCGAACTTCATCCCGCCGGAGGACCGCATCGTCAGCATCGAGGACACCGCCGAGCTGCAGATCGACAGCCGGCACTGGGTGGCGCTCGAGGCGCCGCACCGCTTCGCGAAGGACGTGGAGCCGCTGACGATGAGCCGGCTCGTGAAGAACGCGCTGCGCATGGAGCCGCAGCGGCTGATCGTCGGCGAGGTGCGCGACGGCGCGGCCGCCGAGGCGCTGCTGACGGCGGCCAACACCGGCCACTCCGGCATCCTGTCGACCATCCACGCCAACAGCGCGCTCGACACCATCGACCGCCTGACCAATCTGGCCGCGGCCGGCTTCTCGGCCATTCCGTACGAGCACGTGCAGCGCCAGGTGCGCAACAACCTCGACGTGATCGTCCACGCGCAGAAGACGCCACACCACGGCCGGCGCATCGTCGAGGTGGCCGAGCTCGACGACGGCGAGTTCCACCTGCTGTGGCGCTGGAACCACCACGAAGGACGGCACGAGCAGGTGAAGGCGCCATCGATGCGCCGCATGCTCTACACCCGGGACGACGACGCATGAACGGCATGAACGGACTGCAGGATGCATTGAACGGCACGGTCTCGCAGGCGGTGATCGCCGCGATGCGCTGGTCCACGCCCTGGTGGTGGGTGTGCACCGCCCTCGCGCTGACCACGCTCGCGCTGATCAACGTGCTGCCGTGGCGCGTGCCGCCGGCCAAGGAGGCCGAGTACGGCATCTGGGAGGTGATGAAGATCGCGCTGCGCCGGGTGGCGGTGTATGCGCTGGTCGCGCTGGTGCTGATCTTCTGGCCGGGCATGTACTTCGCCACCGTGGCGGCGCTCGGCAACGCGCCCGGGCAGGGCCATGCGTGGTTCGTCGACTACGTGTCGCGCCAGGCCTGGCGCTGGGGCTGGCTGCTGCCGGCCGGCATGCTGCTCGGCTGGACCGCGCGCGTCGCCTCGGCGSGCTACCTGACGCCGCAGATGTCGCGCCTGGTGCAGCGGCTCGTGGTGCGGCAGGAGGACCACAAGCAGAGCGACATCCGCAACGAGGTCGGCCGGCTGAAGGCGCGCGATTTCGACCCGCGCCGGCATCGCCGCGACGGCCAGGTCTTCATCGGGCTCGATGCGGCCGGCAAGCCGATGTTCCTCGCGGCCGAGACCTTCCGCGCGACGCACATGCAGATCGTCGGCCCGACGCGCTTCGGCAAGGGCGTGGTGCTGGGCGTGATGCTGGAGCAGGCGATCGAGCAGGGCCACTCGGTGGTCTACATCGACCCGAAGGCCGATGCCTTCATCCCGTACATCATGGCCGAGGCCTGCGAGCGCGCCGGCCAGCGCTTCATCTACATCGACCTCGGCAACGAGGACACGCGCTGGGCGCCGTTCGAGGGCGGCGCGCCGCGCGACCGGCGCTCGCGCATCTGCGCCTGCTTCGGGCTCAACAACACCGGCGACGGCTCCGACTTCTACAAGTCGCGCGAGCGCGCCATCCTCGACACCATCATGCCGCGCTCGGGCACCAGCATCGCCGGGCTGCGCGCGGCGCTGGAGCAGCGCGGCGAGGACGGCAAGCCGCTGAAGGAGGGCGCGAGCCGGCTCTACGACAACCTGGTGGAGTTCGGCATGCTGCCCTCGCTGAACCCGAAGAAGGGCGGCGGCAACAAGATCGGCGAGGCGCTGAAGGCAGGCGCCACGATCTACGTGCGCGGCTCGCTCGACGACCCGACGATCCGCCGCGCGACGCAGGCCTTCGTGACCGAGGTGATCCAGGAGGCGCGGCGCCTCGCACCGGAGCGCACGCGGCAGCTCACGCTGGCGATCGACGAGCTGAAGTTCATGATCTCGCAGGAAGTGAGCGACGCGCTCGCGACGATCGCCGGCTTCAAGGTGAACATGGTGCTGCTGCACCAGTCGATCCACGACCTGCGCAGCCCCGAGGACCGCACGCTGAACGTGCAGGCGATCGAATCGGGCGTGCTGGTGAACTGCCAGGTGAAGCTGCTGTACCGCGCGAGCGACCCGGAGACGGCCGAATGGGCGAGCCTGCTGTCGGGCACGAAGATCGTGCGCGTGACCAAATCGGCGAGCGTCGAATACAACCGCTTCGGCGGCGAGGCCTACACGCCGAAGCGGATGCTGTCGGACCTGGAGGTGCCGGTGATCTCGCCGAACGAGATGCTGAGCCTGTCGCCGCGCGTGGGCGTGCTGTACGCCCCGGAGCGGCTGGCCGAGGTGGTCTACACCTGTTTCGTGAAGGCGGACACCGCGCGGGTGCTGTACCGCAAGCCGGTGGCGAAGGCGGCCGAGGAGAGTGCGACCGACGCGGCGGCGTGAAGGCTGAGCGCTAGAAGCCGGTGCGCAGCGCGAGGCCGTAGGCCGGCAGGCGGGAGAGATCGTTGTGGCCCGCGTCGCGGATGACGATCATCGTCGCGACGCCCGGCGCGAAGGCCGTCAGCAGGCGTTCGGTGTTCGCGCGGGGGATCACTTCGTCGTGCTCGGCGGCGACCAGCGTCGTCGGCACCGCGATGGCCGGCGCGACGCGGACCGACTCGTAGGGGTCCTGCAGCAGCCAGCGCACCGGGAGCCAGCGGAACTGCGCCGAGGCCAGGGCCGCGATGCTGTCGTAGGGCGTCACGAGCACGAGGCGCGACACCGGGCGTTCGCGTGCGACGCGGATCGCGATGCCCGAACCGAGGCTGCGGCCGATCGCCGACACGCGCGCATGCGAGCGCGAAACCAGGTCGTACAGCGCCAGCGCGTCGCCCTGCAGCGCGGCTTCCGACGGCGAGCCGTCGCTGCGGCCGTAACCGCGGTAGTGCATCGCGTAGATCGCGTGGTCGGGGAAGGTGCGCGCCAGTTCGGGCAGGGTCTGCGAGACATCCTCGCCATTGCCACCGAAGTAGAGCAGCGCCTGCGGGCCGTCATGCGGCCGCACCGATGCGCGCACTGCCACCGCGATGCCCGGCAGCGTGATCTCGCCGGCCGGTGGGCCGGTGCGCGGCTGCGGGAAGTAGAGCAGCGAGCGCTGGAAGGCATAGAGCGTGCCGCACAGGCCGAGGTAGCCGACCACGACCAGTGCCACCACGACGCCCAGGAGTTTGAGCATCAGGAAGGCCGCCCGGCGGAGGACAACAGGTCGACATAGGCCCGCTCGACGAGCTGCCCGGCCGACACCTGCAGCTGCGCCATCAGCGCATGCGCCTCGGCGACACCCGCTTCGGCGGGTTCGCCCTCGCGCAGCACGACCTCGAGCTCCAGGAAATCGCCCAGCCCCTCGACGCGGTCGAGGTGCACGCGCGTGCGGCCCACCAGGTACAGCGTGCGCTGCTTGCGCACCCGGCCCGCCTGGCCGTGGGCCAGCGTGAGCACCTCGCGCAGCGCCGCCGGCTCGGCGGTCGTCGAGCGCAGGTAGAACGATTCCTTCGGGCCGGCCTGGTCGGCTCGGCGGTAGAAGATCAGCTCGCCTTCGGTGTCCGAGAACGCACGCAGCTTCAGGCGGCCGTTGTCGCAGCGGAAGAAGGTGTCGTCCTGCGCGATCGGCGTCGGCCCCTGCTGCGCGAGCGCGGCGACGCGCGGTTCGAGCCGTTCGATGCCCTCGATCCGGGCCTTGATCTCGATGTTGCGTGCCATCAGACGGCCACCTCGCCTTCGGGGCCGGCCAGCACGACGACGTAGCCGTCGGGGTCGCGCAGCCAGATCTCGCGGCGGCCGTGGTTCGGATCGACCCCGGGCCCTTCGAGCACCTGGGCGGCCTGCTGGCGCACGCGCAGCACGGCGGCATCGAAATCGTCGGTGCGGAACCACAGCAGCATGCCGTTGCCGCGGGCACTGCTGTCGGGCCGGCCGAGGTGCGGGTGGTGGCGGGTGTCCCACGGCCGCAGCCGCATCACGACGCGTTCGCCACACAGCAGCGTCTCGTCGTCGACACCCGCGGCGCTGCTGCGCAGGCCGAGCACGGATTGGTACCAGTGGCAGCTGGATTCGAGATCGCGCACGGCGATCAGGGGCTCTGGAGACATGGGCGGCGGGTGCGAAGGACGGGGCGCGACCGGGACACTATGTCACAGCGGTCCAGCCCGGGTCATGCGGATTTCGCAAGCCGCCCCTCAAAAATAGTAGTGCGCCGCCGCCCAGCCGAGGATCGCCGGTGCCGCCACCAGCAACGCGACCGCGCCGAGGCAGCCCTTCTTCGCGTCGGCGCTCGACGCCGTGCCCGGCGCAGGCGGCTGCACGCGCTTGGCCGCCTCGGCCAGGTGCGCCTGCTTGGCCTGCTGGGCATCGCGGCGGGCCAGCATCTCGCCGGGCCCGTGCGTGCGGTTCTGGATCACCGATTGAGAGCCGCGCCAGCGCGTGTGGCAGGCGTTGCAGAAGAACTGGYGCGAGCCCTGCTCATAGGCGACCAGCGTGCGGCGCGAATGCGTGAACTGCTTGGTGCAGTTGGCGCAGGTGAAGCGCAGGTTGGCCGGGCCGCGCGCACGGCCGCTGCCGCCGCGGGTGCGGGTCTGGCGGCGGCGGGCTCGCACGAGCCACAGGCCGGCGATGAAGGCGACTGCGGCGACGATCGCCGCGAACAGTTCGGGACTGAATTCCATGACCGGGCGATGCTAGCGGCTTGCGGGCCTGTTTGCCGCCGAGGCGGGTTCGCACCGGTAAGGGGCGTGTCGAAATGCCTGAGGAAGTGGGGTCAGCGGACCAGGTACCGGTCCAGGAACGCGATCACGGTCGTGCGCCAGGCCTCGGGCCCGGCGTTGAACAGGTCGACGTGGGCCGCCCCGTCGACCGCCCAGAACTGCTTCGGCTCACGCGCCGCGTCGAAGATGCGCCGGCTTTCGGCGAGGGTGGTGTGCTCGTCACGCGTGCCGGCGGCGGCGAGCACCGGCGCCTTCAGCGAGGCGATCGCGTCGACCGGGCGCAGTTGATCGGGCGAGATCCCGGTGCGCAGCGGAAGCTGCCACAGCAGCAGCGGTGCAAGCGCCGACCCGACCGGCCCGAGACGGCGCGTCAACCGGTCGACGACGGCCTCCTCGATCGTCGGGTACATCGATTCGAGCACCACGGCATCGGGCGCCGGTTCGGCGTGCGCCATGGTGCGCGTGGCCGGCGAGCTGAGCGCCTCGCCGGCACCGAGGCCGGCCAGCGCCACCAGCACCGCACTGGTCGCGAGACCGGCCACGACCCGCGCGACGCGTCGCATCACACGCCCGCGGAGGAAGCGGCCGGCTCGGGTCGCAGCCGCATCCATGCCGCGCACGCCGCGGGACTCGTGCCCCGGATCCACGCCGACGGTCGCGCTTCTGCCGGAGCGATGCGCCGCATCGCGGCCTGGTGATAGGGCACATCGCCGTAGACGCAGGCGACGCTGGCGGCAGCATTCCTGAACGACGGATCGGGGTGGCGCGCGACCAGCTCGTCGAGACCCGCCTTCATGCGCGGCCACGCCAGCCGGGTCTGCCGCGGATCCGTGCYGGACGCGTCGATCACGCCGAGGTAGAGCCGCGCATAGAGCGCAGCGCCCTGCGCGGTCTCGCGCTGCCTGGCCCAGCGGTCGATGCTGGCATCCACATCGTCCCAGCTGCCGCCCCAGCGGGGGACGAGCCGCGTCAGCCGGAGCTCATGCAGGTCGTAGAAGTCGGGCCAGCTGCGCACGGCCTCCTGGAACACCTCATCGGGCTTGCGCCGGGGAGACTGCATGTCCTGCGTCACGGCGAGCAGCAGCGTCTGCCAGATCGGCGTGGCGCGCAATGCGGCGCTTGCCGCCAGCAGGCCGGACTCGGCCTGCGTCAACTGGGTTTCGAAGGAGGCCCACGCCGGCTCGCCGACCCGGGCCGCGGGGGCCATGCCACGCGCGGCCCAGGCATTCGCGTACTGGAGCCGGTGGCCTGCGAATTCGGCGAACACCGACGAGGGCCGCTGCTGACGCCAGCGAGCGATGCGCGCCGTCTCGGACGGGTCTGCCCCCGGCGCTGGCATCTGGCGGCGGAACATCCAATAGACCGCCGCCGCGCCCGGCTTGCCCGAACTGAAGCTGCCCCGGGCCTTCATCAGGCACGCCATCGCGGCATCGAGCGGTGTGAACTGCTCCTGGCGATAGAGGGTCTGCAGGCTCTGCACCGCCTGGTCCTGGTCGCTCGTCCCCATGCAGTCTGCAGCGGCGCTCTCGGCGTGCGCATGGCTTGCAGCCATGCCCAGTGCCGACACGCATCCGAGCGCCCACAGCAGCGCAGCAGCGCGCCGGCGAATTCCTTGTGCCGTCATTCTTCCTCCCTGGATTCGATGATGATCGGCGCGATTCTGCCGTGCGGGCGCATCAGGGGCGACGCTGCTCATTGCGCAATTCCTTGCGCACGACCAGCTTCAGCCCCGACCACACCGCGTCGACGGCGCACACCTTGATGTCGACGAAGCCCAGCGGCAGCGCGAGTTCGCGGATCGTGTCCTCGGTGATGTCGGTCGGCACCTTCGAGGCCTTCTTGGGCCACGAGACCCAGAGAGCGGCATCGGGCTTCAGCGTCTTGCGCAGCGACTGCAGATGCGCCACCAGCTCGTCATGCGCAGTCACGAACACATGCGCGATGTCGGTGGTGCCCGTCGCCCGGCTCGTGAACTCGACACCGCCGGGAACCGGCACCAGCAGCGCTCGGTAGCCCGGTGGCTCGCCAAGAATCGCAACGGTGCAGCCCTCTTTCAGCCCGAGCTTCTTCGCGAGCGGCGTGCCGGAATAGCCCGCGGTCATGCGTCGCCTCGCGCCTCATCGTAGTCGCCCATGACCTCCGAGCGAACCACATCGCGCGAGCCGCGGAGGATCCGTTCGATCCGAGTCTCGGCATCGCGCCGGCGACAGAAGATCAGGTAGCGCCCATGCGGCATCGAGCGCAAGCCCTCGCCCAGATCCGGTCGCGCGGTGCCGATGCCGGGCGATGCCGACAGCAGGTGGCATGTGTCTTCGAGCTCCTCGATGAAACTCAACGCCCGCTTCGGGTTGTCCTCGGCGATGAAGAGCGCGATCTCCATCAGGTCGTCGCTGGCTGCCGGCGAAAAGGTCGCCGTCATTTGCGACCCGGTGGTTTCGCCTGCCCCTTCGCAGTGGCCGCGCGCACGTCGGCAAACACCTTCTTGGCGGGAACACCCGGCCCGCTGTCCGCACCCTTGCCGATCTCGGCGCGCAGCACGTCGAGCTTCGTCGCCCGGTACTTCTGCTGGTCCTCCAGCACGCGCAAGCCGTCGCGGATCACCTCGCTCGCGCTGGCATAGCGGCCTTGCGCGATCTGCTCGCGGATGAAGGCTTCGAAGTGCTCTCCGATGACGTAGCTGGATGGCATGGCTCGCACACTATCAAAGTTTGATAGTCGCGCCAAGCCCGCCCGCCATCACACCGGGGTCATTCCCTGCCCGCTCAGCCGGAACGTCCCGATGATCCCGCTCAGCCGCAGTGCCTGGTCCTTCAGGCTCTCGGCGGCGGCGGCCGATTCCTCGACCAGCGCGGCGTTCTGCTGCGTCATCTGGTCGAGCTGGCTCACCGCCACGTTGACCTGGCCGATGCCCTGGCTCTGCTCGCCCGATGCGGCGCTGATCTCGCTGATCATGTCGGTCACGCGCTTCACGCTGACGACGATCTCGTCCATCGTCGAGCCGGCGTCCTGCACCAGCCGGCTGCCGGCCTCGACCTTGTCGACGCTCTGGCCAATCAGGCCCTTGATCTCGCGSGCCGCSTCGGCGCTGCGCTGCGCGAGGCTGCGCACCTCGCTCGCCACCACCGCGAAACCGCGGCCCTGCTCGCCGGCGCGCGCCGCTTCGACAGCCGCATTCAGCGCCAGGATGTTGGTCTGGAACGCGATGCCGTCGATCACGCCGATGATGTCGGCGATCTTCTTCGAGCTCGCATTGATCTGGTCCATCGTCGAGACCACCTCCGACACCACCTGCCCGCCGCGCTGCGCGACCTGCGCGGCCGACGACGCGAGCTGCGCGGCCTGCGACGCGCTCTCGGCGCTCTGGCGCACGGTGCCGGTCAGCTGCTCCATCGACGCGGCCGATTGCTGCAGGCTGCTCGCAGCCTGCTCGGTGCGCGCGCTCAGGTCCTGGTTGCCGGTCGCGATCTGCGTGCTGGCCGTCGAGATGCCGTCGGCCACGCCGCGCACCTCGTTCAGCGTGCGCGTGAGCGCGCTGCGCATCGCGTCGATCGAGTGCAGCAGCCGGCCGGTCTCGTCCTGCGCATAGCGGGTCTGCGCGGCAGCACTCAGGTCCATGCGGGCGATCGCGTCGGCCATCGCCACGGCCCGACGCAGCGGCGTGGTGATGCTGCGCGCCAGCGACACGGCCAGCGTCACGCCGACCAGCAGCGACAGCGCCGCGCTCACCATCAGCAGCGTGTTCGCGCTGGCGCGGCGCGCTTCGGCGTCGCGCGCGTTGGCGTCGAGCTGCTCGCGCTGCGCATTGCACAGCGCCTGCACCGCGGCGATGTACTCGCGCGACGTGGGCTCGAACCGCTCGTTGAACGAGCGGCTGGCACCGTCGGCATCGCCCGCCAGCTTCAGCTTGCTCACCTCTTCGCGCGCGGCCAGGTAGCCCTTGCGCAGCTCGCTGACCTTCTCGTACTGGCGGCGCTCGTCGGGCCGGTTCATCTGCGGCTCGATCTGCTTCTGCAGCTCGGTGGTCAGCTTGATCGACTCGGCGGTGGCAGCGGCGAAGTACTCGATCAGGCTCGGGTCGCTGCTCTTGGCGATGGCCGCGGCGCGCTGCACGCCCGAGGTGGTGAAGCGCAGCCAGTCGGACAGCGCGCGCTCGGTCTTCACGTTGTCGGAGATCATCACGTCGATCTCGGCGCTGGTGCGGTGCAGCGTGTGCACCGCATACAGGCTGCTCGCCACCGACAGCCCGAGGATCAGGCCGAGGACGACGGTGAGGCGCTTGCCGATGGAGAGGTTGTCGAGGAGCATGGTGCGTCGGATAGGGGAGACGCACGCTTATCGACCACCGGCCGCGCCACTTGAGCGTGGATCCGGCCCGTTCGTGATGGGTTCAACGATCCGGGTCAGCGGTCGAGGTCAGCGGTCCAGAGCGGGCCGCTTCGGATCGAAGGTCCAGCCGGGAATCAGGTACTGCATCGCGACCGCGTCGTCGCGCGAGCCCAGGCCGTGCTGGCGGTACAGCTGGTGGGCCTTCTCGACCTCGCCCATGTCGAGCTCGACGCCCAGGCCGGGCCGCTTCGGCACCTGCACATGGCCGCCCTCGATGCGCAGCGGCTCCTTCGTGAGGCGCTGGCCGTCCTGCCAGATCCAGTGGGTGTCGATCGCGGTGACCTTGCCGGGCGCGGCGGCGCCGACCTGCGTGAACATCGCGAGCGAGACGTCGAAGTGGTTGTTCGAATGCGAGCCCCAGGTGAGGCCCCAGTCGCGGCAGGTCTGCGCGACGCGCACCGAGCCGGCCATCGTCCAGAAGTGCGGGTCGGCCAGCGGGATGTCGACCGATTGCAGCGCCAGCGCATGGCTCAGCTGGCGCCAGTCGGTGGCGATCATGTTGGTGGCGGTCGGCAGGCCGGTAGCACGGCGGAACTCGGCCATCACCTCGCGGCCGGAGAAGCCCCCTTCGGCACCGCACGGGTCCTCGGCATAGGCGACCACGCCGCGCATGTCGCGCATCAACCGGATCGCGTCCTTCAGCAGCCAGCCGCCGTTCGGGTCGAGCGTGATGCGCGCGGTCGGAAAGCGCTCGTGCAACGCGCGGATCACCTCCACCTCTTCATCGCCGCGCAGCACGCCGCCCTTCAGCTTGAAGTCGTTGAAGCCGTAGCGCGCC
>NZ_JBFUGN010000090.1:0-12137 GCF_056402895.1 Rhizobacter sp. P3_B12
CTGCACGATCTGCACGATGGACAGCGTGACCAGCCACCCGGGCACCGGCCCGCCGATGAGGTGATGGCCGCCGACCTGGCCGTAGAAGAAGGCCAGGCCCCAGAAGCCCAGCAGCGACAGGTTGTAGCTCTGCACCGGCCGGCCGATGACCTTGGGCAGGAAGTAGTAGACGGCGCCCAGGGCGAGCGGCGTATAGAAGAGGCCCAGCACGTTGTGGCCGAACCACCAGTTCATCGCCGCCTGCTGCACGCCACGGTGCAAGCCCGGCAGGTTGCCGACGAGAAAGAGCACCGGGAACCAGAACAGTGCGCAGCCCATGTACCAGACCGACACGTAGAGATGGTCCACCTTGCGGTTCTGCAGCGTCAGCACCAGCGGCATGCCCACCAACGCGCCGGCGACCACGAACAGGACGTCGATCTGCCAAGGGATCTCCAGCCACTCCAGGCCGTCACTGAAGCCGGCTGCGATGGCGCCGAGGCCCGCGACGAGCGCGGCGTTCCACAGCGCGGCGCCCAGGAAGGCGTACTTCGCGCCGACCAGTTCCGTCTTCAGCAGGCGCGGGATGATGAACAGCGCGATTCCGAGGCCCGCCATGGGCGCCCAGCCATAGGCCACGGCGTTCAGGTGAACCGTGCGGATGCGACCGAAGGTGAGCCAGGGCTGCGCCGCCAGCCAGTCCGGCGCATGCAGCTTGATGGAGGCAGTCAGGCCCGCTGCCGAGGCGACCAGCAGCCACGCGAAAGCGCAACAGAGAAAGAAGAACACGAGCGGCGCGGTCGATGCATCGGCCCTGGCGCGCTGCATCAGTTCCGCGTTGGCCGCCGGCGGAAGAATCCCGGAGGCGGGATCTTCGGAGCGACCGATCTCGCCCGGCGCGAAGATGACTTCGCTCCCCCGGGCGCGGGGCTCGAACAGGGCGCTTCGCTGTGTCCAGATGAAGACCAGCAACGCAACCACCGACAAGACAAAGGTCGATAACAAGATGCTGACAGTGCTCATGAGAGCGCTCCTTGAAGCAGTGGGGCTGGGCGAGTACCAGAGGAGTTGAGAAGACAGGCGCAGCTCACTCACTGGCGAGGGTCATGCTGCGGGACAGCTTGCGGTCATGGCGACGCCACCGACCAGCCGCCGCCCAGTGCACGGAACAACGCCACCTGGTTCTGCAGCAGCCCGGATTGCAGACTCAGCACGCCCTGCTCCACCGCGAACAGGTTGCGCTCGGCCAGCAATTCATCCTGGTGGGACGCGTAGCCTTCGCGGAAGCGCCGCCCGGCAATCCGCAGCGACTCAGCCACCGCCTGGCGTTGGGCCAGGGCCTCGCCCAGCTGGGCCTGCTGCTGCGCGTGGCCGTTGAGCTGGATCTCCACCTCGGCCCAGGCGCCCAGAACGGCGCGCTCGTATCCGGCGAGGGCCTGGTCGCGCCGCGCAGCGCTGGCATCGGCCAGCGCCTGCAGTCGCCCGCCGTTGAAGAGGGGCGCCAGAACGCTGCCGCCCAGGCTCCAGATCGTGAACGGGTCACCGCGCAGCACGCTGGCGCCGGTGCGGCCGAGGCTCGCGTTCAGACGCAGCGAGGGCAGCCATTGCGAGCGGGCCGCGGCCAGCTGTGCATCGCTGGACGCGACCTGCACTTCGGCAGCATAGACGTCGGGCCGGCGGCGCAGCAATTCGGAAGGCAGGCCGGCATCGGGCAACGCACAGGGCCGCAGCGCGCTCAGCGCGCCGCCACGCTCCACAGGCCCGGGCGCGCGGTTCAGCAGCAGGTTGAGCTGCGCCTCCTGGCGTTCCAGCGCGCGCTGGAGCTGCGGCAGCACCTGGGCGCTGGCATGCCGCTCGGCCTCGGCCTGCGCGAGGTCGAGTGCACTGGCATGGCCCTGGCCGCGGCGCTGGCTCACCAGCGCGAGCGAGCGTTCACGGGAGGCCAGCGTGCGCTGCGCCAGTGCCATTTGCGCATCCAGCTCGAGCAGGCCGATGTAGGCCTGGGCCACGCTTGCCGCCACGCTCAGGGCCACCGAGTCGCGGGCGGCGCGGCTCGCTTGTTCACTGCTGTCGGCGGCGCTCGCGAGCGCGTCAATGCGGCCCCAGAGGTCCACCTCGTAGCCGGCCTGGAACAGCTCTTGGTGCCCGGTGGAGAGATAAGGCTTCAGCGTGACGTCGCTGATGCTGCGCGAGCGGGCTGCACCGAGACCGACGTCCAGGCTCGGCCAGAAGGCCGCGTGCTGCGCCACCGCCAGGGCATGGGCCTCGGCCACGCGGGCGGCCGCCTGCCGCAGGTCCTGGTTGCGGGCCAGGGCCTCGCCGACGAGCCGCGTCAGCGTGGCGTCGCCGAAACCTTGCCACCAGTCTGCCTCCAGGCGCCGGCTGCCCGCCGCGTGGCGCCATGCCGCGGGCGTGGCCCGGTCCGGTACGGCCTGCACCGGGCGCTCGGCGCAGGCGGCCAGCGTCAGTGCCAAAGAAAGCACGCCTGGCATTGCCAGCAGGTGCGAACGACGCGGCGGCTTCATGGGTGCAGCGACTCCGTGTCGACTTCGGCGATCACCGACATGCCCGGCCGCAGTCGGCCTGCCAGCGGCTCGTTGGCATCCACCGCAATGCGCACCGGCATGCGCTGCGCTACCTTGGTGAAATTGCCGGTGGCGTTGTCTGCGCGGAAGAGACTGAACTCCGAGCCCGTCGCCGGCGACAGCCGCTCCACCCAACCCTTGAGCCGCGCGTGGCCAAGGCCGTCCACCTGCAGCTGTGCGGGCTGCCCCGGCGCCATGCGGGCGGTCTGGTCCTCCTTGAAGTTGGCCACGACCCACACCTGCTCGGGCACCACCGCCAGCAGCTGGGCGCCGGGCGTCACGTACTGCCCGAGCTTGACGCCGATCTCGCCCAGCCGCCCGCTGCGCGGCGCGCGGATGCGGGTGTTCTCGAGATCGATCTCGGCCAGCCGCACCACTGCCTGGGCACCTTCGATGGCGGCCTCGATGGCCTGCCGGTTCACCTCCACAGCGCGCAGCTCCTGCCGTGCCGAGGCGATGGCCGAACGGGCCTGCTGGGCCTGCGCCTGGGTCTGGCGCTGTCCGGCCTCGGTCTGGCGCAACGCGCTTTCGGTCTGCTCGAGCTCGCGCTGCGACACCGAGCCGTCGCCTACCAGGGCCAGTGAGCGGCGATGGTCGGCGTGGGCGCGCGTCCATTGCGCGTCGGCATTGAACTGCTGGGCCTGCGCCGCCGCCAGCTGGGCCTGGGCGCTGGCGACGCCGGCCTCGCGCACATGGCGGGCCTGCACCACGTTGGCCAGGTTGGCCTTCTGCGCCGCCAGCGTGGCCTGGGCCTGGGCCAGGCGCTGGCGGTAGTTGCGGTCGTCTAGGCGCACCAGCAGCTGGCCGGCCTCGACGGCGGCAAAGTCCTGCACCAGGACCTCGGCCACGTAACCATCGACCTTGGGGGCGATGACAGTCACGCTGCCGCGCACGTAGGCGTTTTCGGTGGCCTCGATGCCGTCGCGGAACGGCGGCAACCGCCAGGCATGGAGGACGAGCGCGATGCCGGCGAGCGCGGCCGCCGCAACGAGGACGTTGCCGGTCTTCAGGAACTTGGACATGACTTCAGGTCGTTGGTTGTCAGGCAGAAATGGCGGCCGCGGCCGTTGTGGCGGCGGCCCGGCGGCGCCGCCCGCGCCACGCCAGCACCGCCAGCCACACCGACAGGCCAGCGGCCAGGGCGGCGGTGTGCAGGAAAAAGTCGTTGTAGGCCAGCACGAAGGACTCACGCGTGATCTGCTGGTGCAGCAGCACCATCCCCTGTTGAGCGCGGCCCGCCGGGTCGCCCATCGCGCGCGCCGCCCAGTCGCCGAGTTGCGCGACGCGCTGCGCCACCTGCGGGTCGCCGATGGCCATCTGCCGGGCCAGCGCGTCGAAGTGCCAGGACTGGCGCTGCGCCACCCAGGTGCTGGCCCAGGCCGAACCGAGCAGGCTGCCCAGCAGTTGCGCCGCGCTGAAGGCGGCCACGAAGCTCACGAGGTGCTGCCCCCCCTCCTCCATCACCGGGCCGAAACCGAGCAGCAGCGAAGCCGAGAAGAACAGGCCGAGCGCCACGGCCAGCAGGGACTGACTCAGGTAGAACTGCTCGGGGCGACTGAGCGCGCTCGCGTGGCTGTCCATCCACGCGGCAAGCACCACCAAGGCGGCAGCCAGCACCGACAGCAGCGGCGCACCGCGCCGCACCGCGATCGCCGGGGCCACCGCGAAGCCAGCCACCAGTCCTGCGCTCACCAGGGCGAACAGCAGCCGCATCTGCTCGTTGGACTGGCCAAGCACCGACATCAGCCCCACCACCCCCACGGTCTGCTCCGACAGCACGATGCGGAACAGCAGGACCCCCAGCACGAAGCGCAGCATGTAGGGCCGCGCCAGCCAGCGCAGGTCCAGCAAAGGGCTGGCGCGGTTGAGGTCGGCCAGCGCGTACAGCGCCAGGCAGGCGATGGCACCGGCCATGCAGCGGCCGAGCCACGGCGCGTCGGTCCACCAGGCCAGGCGCCCCTGGGAGACCGCCACGCACAACAAGGCCAGCCCGAGCGCGTAGAGCGGAAACGCCAGCAGGTCGCCGCGGTCGAAGGCGGGCCGCCGCGGCTGCGGCTTCAACGGCACCAGATGAATGGCAGCCAGGCTCAGCAACGCCAGCGCCACGTCGAGCGAGAACAGGCCGTGCCAGCGCCCTGCGTCCAGCAGCTCGGGCGCCAGCACGCGGCTCAGCGGGCCCGGCAGCTGCAGGCAGGCGAAGCCGGCCAGCAGCGCCAACGGCGCCAGCTTCTGCGGCAGCGCCTCCATCATGTAGAAGACCGCGAGCGTGCTCAGCGGCGCAGCTGTCAGGCCGAGCGCGGCACGCACGGCGACGGCCGAGCTCAGGTTGTCGGCCAGCTGGTGCAGCGCGCAGACGCCCATGAACAGCCACAGGCTGGCCGCCGTGAAGGCCCGCAGCCCCACATGCAGACGCATCTTCGTGATCAGCAGCGTGGCCCACAGCGCCGTTGCAAAGTAAGCCGTCGTGAGCCAGCTGGCCTCGGCCGCGGTGGCACCCAGCGAGCCCTGGATGGCACCGAGGTTGTTGCTCACCAAATAGAGCCCGAACCCCTGGGTCAGGCCGAGCAACACCCCGACCGCCGCGCGCAGCGGCGAGATCCGAGGCTGATCCGGTGACGATGACGCATTCATGACAGGTGAATTGGGTGGAGTCGTCAGCCCTCCAGCACGAGCGCTGGCGCCGGGCCGGCGGGTCGAGCCGAAAGCCTGGGGTGGAGATGCCGTGGAGCGCCGGCCCCGCGGGCGGAAGTGCCCGCGCGGGGCCGTCAATCGCACCGCTTGGAGAGTGCGCTCGACAAACAGAAGTCTGTTCGTTGGCGTGCGCCGCGCAAAGTCAGAGTCGGACAGCTTGGGCATCGGTTCGGACAACGCGACGAACGGCGCGATCCCGCCTGCAATACTCACCCACGGGAAAACCCCATACCTCCACCGGACTGCCCGCGACCATGCCCGACGTCTCTGTCTCCACCCTGAAACCCGCGAAGCCTGCCCCCGGGTTCTCAGCCCACACCGCGCTCAGCCTGCGCGAAAGGGTCTATGCGCCCCTCAAGATCCTGACGGTGGTGGAGGCCCTGGCGGAGCACGGGGTGGCCAGCGAGACCGCCCTGGCTGGCACCGGACTGAGAGTCGAGCAGGTCCGCGACCCCAGCGTGCGGACCTCGGTGCAGCAACTGCTCACCGTCGGACGCAACGCCTTGCGGCTGTGTCCGGCGTCCGGCCTGGGCCTGATGGTGGGCCAGCGTCTTCACGTCAGCAGTTATGGCCTCTACGGCTACGCCATGCTCTGTGCGGTCACCATGCGACAGGGCTTCGAGATGTCGATGCGCTACCAGGAGCTCGGCACGCCGGTGATGCCCGTCACCCTGTCTGAAGACGGCGGCAAGGCGGTCTGGCACATGCCGACCCACGCCGAGCTCGCGATGCTCGAGCTCAGCGCGGTCGAGTACCGCTTCTTCCTCGACATGCAGTTCGCGCTCCATGCCACCCTCGTCAAGGATGCGATGGGCCCGTGGTGCGTGCCAGCCCAGGCGCTGTATGCGATGCCCCCACCCGAGTACGCGGAGCAGGTGGCGCGGACACTCGGTTGTCCGGTGGCCTTCGATCAGACGAGCAATGAGCTGCACTATCCGCGCGAGTGGCTGGACCGTGCCCCACAGATGGCAAATCCGCTTACGGCGGCGCAGATGTCCGAGACCTGCGAGCGCTTGCTGGAGCAGATCGCCTGGCAGGCCGGGCTCACTCGCCGCGTCTACGAAGAGATCACCCGCATCCCTGGACGCTTCCCCAGCATCGAGGATGTCGCCTCGTCGCTGTGCATGACCTCGCGCACGCTGCGGCGCCGCTTGGACGCCGAAGGCACCTCGTTCAGCGAGCTCTCGTCAAGCGTGCGGCATGCCCTGGCGCTGGACTACCTGGGGACCACGAACCTCTCAATCGAGGACATCGCGGCCGCCCTGGGCTTCAGCGACGCAAACAGCTTCCGACATGCCTTTAAGCGCTGGTCCGGAAAGTCGCCGCTGGATTTGCGCCGCTAGCGACGGGCTGTGACCGACCGCAACCAGCCTGAAGCAATCAGTCAACCTGGACGACGCCTTTGCAGCGGTTGCTGCCGGTCGGCCAGGGAGTTCGAATGTCCGCTCACCGCGGGAATGCTGACGCTGAGAGCCGCCATCGGCAACGCTGGGCGAGATGAGGTTCGCCTCCGCCTCGACATGGCGCGGCTGGACGTCCGCTCCGCGCGCCCGCGAACTCACACAGTCGACCCAAAGCGGAAGTCGGCTTAGGCTGAGCAAGCCTCTGGGAAGCAGCCGTTCAACGTTTGCCGTGAGGGGTGACCTTCCAACTGGAAGGCGTCCGCTCGATGGAAAGGTTGGGCGTCATCGTGGCCCCGAGGGGGCTTGGCGTCGGAGTGCCTCAAGGTGCGGCTTGACCTCGTTGCCCTCAGCGTTCAGGAACGCAAATGAGCCACTGAGTATGAGGACGAAGTCGTTCTCGCCCGGAAAGAAGACGTACTCCACACCGGGAAGGAGGCCCAGGCTGCAGTTTCCTGGACCGAACGGGAAGTCTCTGACGAGACCAGGAGGGGTTCCCTTGAAGACCTCCTTCACCTCGAACTTGGCCTCCACTACGTCGATTTGCTCGCCGGGTCTCAGTGGGCTGGCGAACTTGGCCAGCTTCGCCTCTGTGATGCGGGCGCGAAAGACTGAATTGGCCTTTGCGAACAGCTCCTCACTTGTAGGCTGGCTAGGCGACGAACAGGCCGACGCGGATGAGGCAGCGAACGAGGCGACGAGTGCGAGTAGAAGATGTTTCATGACGCTCAAGAGATGGTATCCAGTCGGTGAAGGCGTCAGCGGCACTCCATCCCTACGAGGAACGTTTGACGATCAAAACGATCACGACCAGCGCGACCGCACCGGCATAGAACGCTACCTTGAGATAGCTGGGCGCGGAGGGCTCTGGACCAGGAAGATCGTTGCGTCCTGGCCAGACCGCCTGTTTCGCCGCGCCAGCGAACATATGCGCCACAGCAGGGAAGAGCGCGAACGCAAAGGAAGGGGCGACATATGAGACGGCTCCGAGAATGGCGGATGTTCCAAACACCCAAGCTGCGAACGGAACGGAGGGAAATACTGAAGCAGCGGCGAACCCGATTGCCGGCACGAAGCCTAGAGCAAGTCCGACGAGTGCCGCCAGCAGGCATGCGCCGAGTCGGAAAGCGGCAGTAGGTGAATCGTTCTCCACGTGAGTCCTTGCGTTTGACACGAGAGGCTCGCTCGGCCTGCCGGGCAGACTCTCGCTATGGAAGCGCCGCGCACGCGATGCGAAGCCGACCTCGACTGTGCCACGCCTACGTGCCCGAAAAGGGGGCGTTTGCCATGGGCTGCTCGTGGCCGTCGAGAGCCAGTCGCCTACGTGTCTTCATCACGGAGGCGATCTCGCGCCTGCGCAAGCAGATCCGAATACGCTGCGGAGAAGGGCTCGGACAGTTGCTTTTCGAGCAGGCTGCAAAGGTTCCAAAGAGCCCTGGCCTCAGCCTGGTCCGCTATCGACAACTGATCAGACTCCGCGAAGCGACTAACGAACTCAAAGAACACGAGCGCCTCATCGGCACTAAGGTCAAGGTGAACGCGTTGCTGTTGATCCATGTGGCGAGGGTAGCTGGCAACCCCGAAACCCGACAGTCGCGACAGGCCGCTTGTGGCCGTGTGTTGCCTGTCGACCCACGCATCAAAGCTGCGACCCAGCCRGTGCTTCACTGCAGCCGTACTTCAACTCAAAAGGTCGCCCAGCGATAACAAGTCCAGAGGGGACAGCGGTTCAGTCCCGAGGCCACTCACACGCGTAGCCATCTCCTTCCGGCGGGTCATTTCGAGGGCTGCTTGTCGCTCTTCGCGTTCCAGTGCAAAGACCTTCTCCAGCTCCGCTGGCGAGAGAACCATATCGCTCGGCAGCTGCCTCTCGCAGCGTTCGCACCTTGGATACCGATTTGTGAATACACCGAATCCACAATATGGACACTTTGGTGGCACCTTCTGACTCATGGCAGACCCTTTGATCGAACTCGTGGCCGACCGGCTTCACGGCCCACTCGACGTGGTTGACGCCTTCATCGTACTACCTGTGAAAGCATCCACATATAGCGCTAGTCGCCCCGGGAGCCGTCGCAGATGAGCGACAGTTCGTAGCCGACTGTGATCTTTCGACTGTCGCCTAGCAGGCTGGGCACCACGGGGCCGAGTTGGCCGCCGTTGACTGCCGCCTCGCTTGAATGGCTAGGTTTCACGGGGGCCCAGGCTTGGCCTTGCAAGACGAATCTCTGAGTAGCGCATTGCCCAAACATCTCCGACTATTTCGACTTTCCCCAGGTCCTCCAACTTCTGCATCGTCGCCTGCAGATAGGCCAAGGGAAGGTGCGGATAGGTCTGATCAAATTCCGCGAGGAGATCGCCGACGATCTTCGCCACCTTCTGCCAATGAACTGTGCATTCCCGAAGAATGAGTACCTGTGCAGCAGAACGCTCCTCTGACGTGGAGGCGCGCATCTGCGCGATCTCTTCATCCGTTGGTTCGTAGGGCGCTGCATCCTCTGGATCGAAGTCGTTGGAATCAACCATGGTGGAAAGTTGCCTCGCGGTTTCCGTGGAGCCTACTCAAAAGCGGTCGCTCGTGACCGGCAGGAAATGGCCGACAACAGAGCCTCCTCAAAACGGGTCAACGAAGAGTCCGAAGCCTCGCTCCAGGTACTCACCGAGGGCAGCAGCTTGTGCGCTGCTTTGCAGCACTGCAGGTTCGAGCATGACGATCGCGGAAAATGCTGCGCCACGAGGCGCATGGATCACGTTTTCGACTCTGAGCTGGAACGAAAAGCCGTCGATTCGCGGCAACACAGCCGGTGGATTGTCAGTTGACTGGCCGAATGAGACTATTTCGCCTTGCCTTGGTAGTACCTCGAAGTCGAGTTGGCCGGAAGCCATGCCGAAGGACTCCGTCGGCGACGCGAAAATTGAGAGATCGACATGTGCCTTCATGGCTGCGTATGCTAGCTGGGCGTACGTGCATGGTCTCGCCAGACGACCCGGAAGCTGCCGTCGGCGACTGGCAGGTACTGGCCGTCAGGCGCCAACCACGGCGAGCCCGTGCGAGCATCAATCGGCATTCGCGTCGTCGTTCTCCGTCTGCTTAGCATGCCGCACGCGCCGAGCCGCGTCGTACACAGCCGCCCCCAAGCCAACGACGACCATCGCAACTGCTTCGAGCTGCGCCCAGCTGAACATGGATTCCTGCATCGCGAGGAATCCGCCGATAAGCGCTAGCACAGCGCCCAAAACGAAGATGGGCAGCTTCTCAACCGGCGGAGGAACGATCATGACCCTAGCCTACCTGAAAGGCGTCTCTCGCAGTCGCCCGCTTCTGGCCGACTGTTGCCTGTCATCTGTCTCGCCTGGTGGCCTAGGGGCGACCCGTTGCATCTCCGGCCAACGTGTGCCTGCGAAGCGCTTCGCTGAAGACTGSCTGATGCCAGTCTTGTCAGCTTTTCCGCTCGGCGCCGGGTTCCCGAAGGCTCCTGATGAACTTGATGCCTGCGGAGATTCCGAGTACGACAAGGCCAGCGAGCGCAACGACGAGGATGAATGCCTCGCGTGCCCAGAGCATCAGCAGGCTCAGAAAATCCGGGCGCTTACCACTTGGGTAGGGGTAGTAGTACGACACCGCCATGCACGCGACGAGTAGGAGCAATCCAACGAAGCCGATGGCGCCATCCTTGGTGCCGCCTTTTTTCGGTTGAGAGGAYTTATCTTCGGTCATCKTGTAGTTCCTCCAGGCAACCTGCGGACRGGGTCGTGTCGTCTACTGGTGAACATGGCAGTGTTCGGTGCCTCCGAACCATTCTGKCTCATGCGGAGAGCATTGGCGGTGGGCGGCCCGAGAGCGGTCACTGGCGACGGACCGCTCGTGGCCGGAACCGCCGACGCGCACCGAGAGCATACGGCCATGGTTCAGGCGGCGTCACTGGCAAGCTGCCAGCGCACCCGCCATCGATCGCCTCAGATTTCAGTCTGTTCGGAGATCTCGAGCGCGTCGTCGACTTCGATACCCAGATACCGCACCGTCGACTCGAGCTTGGAGTGCCCAAGGAGCAGCTGCACGGCGCGGAGGTTCTTGGTGCGCCGGTAGATCAGCGTCGCCTTCGTCCTTCGCATCAAGTGCGTCCCGTAGTCGGCGCGATCCAGCCCCAGTTCATAGACCCAGTGCCCGAGGATTCTGGCGTACTGGCGAGTACCGAGATGGAGCGATTCATGGAGGCGGCTCGGAAACAGAAAGTCCTCCGGCTTCAGCCCAGCGAGCTTGATCCAAGCCTGCACGGCATCTCGGGCGGCCGGCGTGATYTCGAACTGAACCGGGCGCTGGGTCTTGTGCTGGACAACGATGGCRCGCGCGGCCACCTGATCRCCGTGACACACATCGCGGACCTTCAGGCCGACCAGATCRCAGCCGCGCAGCTTGCTGTCGATGCCGAGGTTGAAGAGTGCCAACTCACGAACCCGGCCTTCCATCTGCAACCGGACGCGCAGGGCCCAGATGTCCYTGAGCTTGAATGGCGCTTTTTGCCCGACGAGCTTGCCCTTGTTCCACGGTTCGCGATGAACTGCGTTTCCTGCAGTGCCCATGATGGTCTCCCATCGAGTTGAGGGCCACGAAGGATGCGCGCGGTCACCGCTTGCACTTGCTCTGAGCCGCACCCCTGGTGGCGTAGCCTCCTATGCTGAAGGGCAGCTTTGGAGCGGTCTGGCAAACTCACGCTGCCGGCCAGTTGCTGCCGGTCGCCAAGGGCTGCTTTCGGGTAGCCTACGAGTCACGCTGCATCGCACAAGGTTTTCATGAAGCTTGAACTCCACAAGCACATCCGCGCAAGCATTCTCGTCAGCTGGGTCGTAGCATGGAACGTCCTTCTGGGCTTGAGCATCTGGCTCAATGGGGGCCTTGGTCAGGAGCAGGTCTCAATAGCGGCATGGCCGACAGTGATCGCTTTCCTCGGTTCCTGCGCCTTCTGTCTTCTGGTTCTGTTCTCATCGGCCACGCGGTCGTGGACGCTGAAGCCCACAAGCCAGATCGCTGCAATTCGCAATGGGCTTTGGTTCGTCGCACTTCTGACAGGTGGCATGGGGCTCGCCACGCTTTATGGCTTGCTGATCGAGGCAGCGCGTCCTTAACAGCAGCCGTTGTCGGCCAGATGCGGCCAGACGTGAACGGCGGCTTTTGGATAGAGTGACCCCAAGGCTGCGAGGCTGATCTCTGCGGGGTTCGGCCGCTCAGACCCTGGCGAGGAAGGCCGCCGCATCACCCGCTTCGCACTTCCAGTCTGCGAAAACCCCGACCAGATTCCATTCCACGCAGCGGCAGGCGATGTAGTACCAACGCACGTCATGTGTGCCCTCGTACACGGAGACGCCGGACATCAGCTCGAACACCTCGTTCTCGCACACGCACTCGTGCGTCTCTGGCGCGGCTTCTTCCATGTAGTCCGCGCTGTCGCCCATCGGGTGCTCCTGCCCGCAGTCGGTGCAGGTG
>NZ_JBFUGN010000091.1:0-12122 GCF_056402895.1 Rhizobacter sp. P3_B12
CGGCTCGACGCCGCGCCACCGCGGCCGCGACCAGGGCAGCTGGGAGAACCCGCCCGAGACCGTCGACCAGGTGTGGGCGACGCTCGTCGACGAGTTCGATGCCTTGTGCGAGCTGCATCCGCGCCTGAAGAACACCAACAACCGCAAGCACCTGGGGACGCTGGGCGGCGGCAACCACTTCATCGAGGTCTGCCTCGACGAAGAGGGCGCCGTGTGGTTCATGCTGCACTCCGGTTCGCGCGGCGTCGGCAACGCGATCGGCACGCACTTCATCGAGCTGGCCAAGAAGGATGCCGAACAGCACCAGCGCAACCTGCCCGACCAGGACCTGGCGTACTTCGAGGAAGGCGCGCAGTACTTCGGCGACTACGTGCGCGGTGTCGGCTGGGCGCAGAAGTTCGCGGCGCGCAACCGCGAAGTGATGATGACCCACCTGATCGCCACCGTGCGCCAGGTGATCACCAAGCCGTTCGAGACGCACGTCGAGGCCGTCAACTGTCACCACAACTATGTGCAGCAGGAACGCCACTTCGGCGAGGACGTGTTCGTCACCCGCAAGGGCGCGGTCAGCGCGAAGCGCGGCCAGCTGGGGATCATTCCGGGCAGCATGGGTGYGCGCAGCTTCATCGTGCGCGGCCTGGGCAACCCGGAGAGCTTCGAGAGCTGCAGCCACGGCGCCGGCCGCGTGATGAGCCGCACGAAGGCGAAGAAGCTGTTCAGCGTGGCCGATCACGTGAAGGCGACCGAGGGCGTCGAGTGCCGCAAGGACGCGGATGTCATCGACGAGATTCCGATGGCCTACAAGGACATCGACGCGGTGATGGAAGCACAGAAGGACCTCGTGGAGGTCGTGCACACGCTGAAGCAGGTGGTGTGCGTGAAGGGGTGAGGAGGAGCGAGCGATGAAGAGCGGAAAGCAGCGCCGCGCCGAGATCAAGGCGCGGCGCATCCAGCGTGCCGTGCGAAGCAACATCGATTGCTTCGCGCCGGTGTCCGTCCTTCCCGTGGGGGCGGTGGCGGCCGATCCGGAGCAACTGCTTCACAACAACACGTATGGCCAGCTTCCGCTGTTCTATGTCGACCGCGCGTTCAGTTGCCGCGATTGCAACCAGGCCGAGGTCTGGACGGCCAAGCAGCAGAAGTGGTGGTACGAGGTCGCGAAGGGCAACATCTACAGCCAGGCCGTTCGCTGCCGGCCGTGCCGTCGCATCGAACAGGCGCGTGTCGAAGAGGCCCGAAGCGTTGCGCAGGCCGGGTTGGTGCGCAAGCAGGAAGCGATGACAAACAGGAAATGAAAATGATCGAACTCGACGGCGCCACCGGGGAGGGTGGCGGCCAGATCCTGCGCAGCGCGCTGGCGCTCGCGATGTGCACCGGCCAGGGCGTTGCGCTGCACAACATCCGTGCGCGCCGGCCCAAGCCCGGCCTGATGCGCCAGCACCTGGCCTGCGTGCAGGCGGCTCAGGCCGTCAGCGGCGCGCGCGTGCAGGGCGCCGAAGCCGGCTCGATGTCGCTGGTCTTCGAACCCGGCACGGTGTGCGCCGGCGACCATGTCTTCAGCGTCGGCACGGCCGGCAGCGCGACGCTCGTGCTGCAGACCGTCTGGCCGGCGCTGATGCTCGCGAATGGCACGAGCCGGCTGACGCTGGCCGGCGGCACGCACAACCCGATGGCGCCGCCGTTCCACTTCATCGAGCGCTGCTATGCACCGCTGCTGCAGCGCCTGGGCGCCGGCAGCCGGCTGCAATTGCGCCGCCACGGTTTCTTTCCGGCGGGCGGCGGCGAGTTCGTCGCCGAGATCCTGCCGGCCGTCGGCGGACTGCAGCCATACGACCTGCTGGAGCGCGGTGCGCTGATCGCGGCCCATGCGGAAGCCCTGGCGGCGGCCGTGCCGCGCAGCGTGGCATCGCGCGAGCTCGCGATCCTGCAGCGTGAGTTCGGCTGGCCCGACGACGCGTTGCAGGTGCCGGTGCTGCGCCAGAACGAGGGCCCGGGCAACGCGCTGATGGCGACGCTCGCGCACGAGCACGTCACCGAGCTGGCGATCAGCTTCGGCGAGCGGGGCCGCAGCGCCGAGCAGGTGGCGCTGTCGCTCGCCGCGGAGCTGCGCGCCTACCAGGCCGGCAGCGGCGCTCTCGGCCCGCACCTGGCCGACCAATGGGTGTTGCCGCTCGCGCTGGYGGTGTGGCGCAGCGGCCGGCCGGCGCGCTTCAGCTGCACCGAGCTGACGGAACACGCGCGGACGAACTTCGCGGTGATCGAGCGCTTCCTGCCGCTGCGCATCGTGACCGATGGGCAAGACGGCCATTGGCACGTCGCGGTCACGCCGCTCGGCGCGTGACGCCGGGTCAGCGCCGCAGCGCGTCCGCCAGCGCCTCGATCTCGGCGCGCTGGTGCAGCCGCACCAGCCAGCGCGCCGGGATGCCCGCCTTGCCGTAGTGCGCGCCGGCCAGCTGGCCGACGATCGCGGCCGTGGTGTCGGCGTCGTCACCGAGGTTGGCGGCGCGCAGCACCGCCGACTCGAAGCTGTCGGTCTGCGCGAAGCACCACAGCGCGGCTTCGAGCGACGCGACGCAGTAGCCCGAGCCGGTGACCTGCGATTCGCGCTTGTGCAGGTACTCGCGGGCCGCGATCGCCTGCACCTTCGGCATCGTCGGCCTGGCCAGCCGGTTCGCGAGGATCGCGTCCTTCGGGTGGCCGTCGAGCGCATGGCACAGCAGCTCGGCGAACAGCGCGCAGCATTCCAGCGCCTCGGTGGCCGCATGCGTGGTGGCCGAGCTGCGGCGTGCCAGGTCGATCGCGGCCTGCTGGTCCGGGTGGCCGAACAGCACCGCCGGCGCGAGCCGCATCAGCGAGCCGTTGCCGGCGCTCCTCGGGTCGGTGGAGCCGGCGATCGGGTTGCGTGTTTCCAGGTAGCGCTGCAGTGCGCCCGAGACGGTGATGCCGATGTCGAAGCAGCTGCCGGTCGCGCTCAGGTAGCCGTGGTGCCACCAGTTCACGTAGCGGTTCATCTGGTCCTCGGCATCGAAGCCGCGGCATTCGACCAGGCTGGTCGCCAGGCACAGTGCCATCGAGGTGTCGTCGGTCCATTCGCCGGCCTTCAGCCCGAACGGGCCGCCGCCGACCATGTCGGTGATCGGCTCGAAGCTGCCGCGGCGACGGAACTCCAGCGTGGTGCCGACCGCGTCGCCGCAGGCCAGCCCGAGCAGGCAGCCGCGGTAGCGATCGAGCAGGGCGGCTTCTTCCCTCATCGCGGTGTCAGCCCCAGGAAATGGTCCAGCATGTGGAAGTGGTCGTCGAGGAACTGGTCCTCGAGCGCGGGCAGTTCGCCGATCGGCGTCCACAGCGCTGCGGCTGCGTCGTCGCCGGCCACCACCTCGGGCAGCTCGCGCCCGCCGAGGTCGAAGTGGTGGGCGTGCGTGATCGTGCGGCCGCGCTGGCTGCGGTCCGGGTGGTCGAACACCGCGGTGGCGCGCAGGCACTGGCGCATGCTGGCGTCGAGCAGGTGCAGCTGGGTCTCCTCGCGCAGTTCGCGCAGCGCCGACTGGTAGGCGGTCTCGCGCTGCTCGATGAAGCCGCCCGGCACCGCGTACAGGCCCTTGCCCGGCGCCTGGCCGCGGCGCACCAGCAGCACGTGGCCGGCGCATTGCACGATCGAATCGACGGTGACGAAGACCGGCGGGTAGGGCGCGGCGGACCACGAAGCCCGGTAGGCCTTCAGCATGTGCCACTCGGCGGTCAGCGCCGCGAACAGCGGCAGCCGCGACCACGCGCGCAGGAAGCCGAGCGTCGTCGACGGGGCCTGGCCGACCAGCGCCGCGAGCGTCGCGTCGACATCGTCGGCCGCGCAGGCGAAGAACGCATCGCGCAGTGCCGTGCCGTCGGCCGCGGCGATGCGCTCGATGCTGTGCAGCCGCCAGCCCGGGAAGCCCTGCAGGTACTCGCTGGTCGCATCCTTGAAGTGCCCGACCAGCCCGATCGAGCCGAGCCGCGGATCGGCCCGCTTCGCGATCTGCGCCTGCACGCCCTCGTGCACCGCCTTCAGCCAGCGCGTCTCGTCGTAGTAGTCGCGCACTGGCAGGAATTCGATGCGGCTGCGTTCGTCCTCCGGCAGCGCGAGCCGGATCATCTCGGCGCGCTCCTCCCAGCTGAACGGGTTCTTCGGCGAGCGCGCCTGGTGGGCCGAGCCGATCACGACGACGACCCGCGGCGCGATCGCCAGCGCCTGGTTCAGCAGCGCCAGGTGCCCGTTGTGGAACGGCTGGAAGCGGCCGATGTAGACGGCCGTGTCGTGGTGCAAGCCCTGCGCGGCGGTGGGGTGGGACGGGACGATTCTCATGGGATGTGCGCTGCGATGGGCATCTGCCGTCCGCTGCCGAAGGCACGGGGGCGGACGCGGATGATGGGGGGCGCCTGGCGCCGCTTGTATTCGTTGCGGGCGATCATGCGCCGCACCCGCTCGACCAGCGCCCGGCCCTCGTCGCTGCGCTGCAGTTGCGCGACGAAGGCGGCCGACGGGGCGCGCTCGCGCGGCGCCAGCCGATCGCCTTCGATCAGCAGCTTCAGCACCTCGTCGAGCACCTCGTAGGGCGGCAGGCTGTCGGTGTCCTTCTGGCCCGGCGCGAGCTCGGCCGACGGCGGCTTGTCGATGATGGCGGTCGGGATCAGCGCACGGCCAGCGGCCTCGTTGACGTGGCGCGACAGCGCGAACACCTCCGTCTTGTACAGGTCGCCGATCAGCCCCAGGCCGCCGTTGGTGTCGCCGTACAGCGTGCAGTAGCCGACCGAGATCTCCGACTTGTTGCCGGTGGTCAGCAGCAGGTGGCCGAAGCTGTTGGAGTAGGCCATCAGCGCGGTGCCGCGGATGCGCGCCTGCAGGTTCTCGTGCGGCAGGCCTTGCAGCGGCTTGCCGAAGCTGCGCTCGAACTGCGCCGTGTAGCCGGTGACCAGCTCGGCGATCGGGTGCGTGAACAGCTCGATGCCGAGGTTGCGGCACAGCGTGACCGAGTCGTCCACCGACCCAGCCGACGAGTAGTGCGACGGCATCGTGACCGCGCTGACGTTCTGCGGCCCGAGGGCCTGTGCGGCGAGCGCCAGCGTCAGCGCGCTGTCGATGCCGCCCGACGAGCCGACCACCGCCTGCCGGAAGCCGCAGCGCCGCGCGTAGTCGGTGAGGCCGAGCACGATCTGCGCCTGGTAGAACGCCATCGTCGGCAGGCCGGCGGCCGGCACCGGCGGCGGCGTGTCGCCGGCGAGCGTCAGGAAGCGGCCGTGCTCGAAGCGCAGCGTCGTCACGTCCTCGACGAAGCGGCGGGCCTCGTAGACCACGCGGCCGTCGGCCTCGGTCGCGAACGACGCGCCGTCGAACACCAGCTGGTCGTGCCCGCCGATCTGGTTGGCGTAGAGGATGGGCAGGCGATGGCGCCGGCTCGCGTCGCCGAAGATCTGGTGGCGCTGCTCGCGCTTGCCGATCTCCGACGGGCTCGCGTTGATCGAGACCACCAGGTCGGGCGCGGCGTCGCGCATGCGCTCGAACGGGTTCACCGCGTAGTCGCCGGCGACATCGTTCCAGCCGTCCTCGCAGATCATCATGCCGACCTGCGTGTCGCCGATGCGCAGCACCTTGGCGACATCGGGCCCGGGCTCGAAGTGGCGGCGCTCGTCGAAGATGTTGTAGGTGGGCAGCAGCTGCTTCGCGTAGCGCAGCACGATCGCGCCGGCATGCAGCACCAGCAGCATGTTGTGCAGCCGCTTGCCGGGGCCGTCGCGGCGCAGCGGCGCGCCGACCACCCAGTGCAGGCCGGGCAGTTCGCGCGAGGCCTGCAGCAGGGCGTCGAGCCCGGCGTCGACGCGCTGCAGGAAGCCGGGTTCCTCCAGCAGGTCGGYCGGGTAGTAGCCGGTCAGCCCGAGTTCGGTGAAGACGACCAGTTCGGCGCCGTGCGTGCTCGCCTCGCGAGCCGCGGCGATCATCTTCGCGACGTTGCCGGCTATGTCGCCGATGGTCGGGTTCAGCTGGGCGATCGTGATCTTCAGCATGCGCGCTCCTTCAGGCGGGGACGTTGAAGACCTGCTTCAGGTAGGCGAGGAAGGTCTGGTCGTCGCACAGCGTCTTGCCCGGGCTGTCGGACAGCTTGGCCACCGGCTGGCCGTTGCAGCGGGTCAGCTTCATCACGATGTTCAGCGGCGTCAGGCCCACGTCGTTCGACAGGCTGGTGCCGATGCCGAAGCCGGTCTGGGTGCGGTCGGCGAAGTGGCGGTAGAGCTCGAGCGCCCGCTCGATGGTCAGGCCGTCGGAGAACACCAGCCGCTTCGTGTGCGGGTCGATGCGCAGCTTGGCGTAGTGGGCCAGCGCCTTCTCGCCCCACGCGACCGGGTCGCCGGAGTCGTGGCGCAGCCCGTCGAACAGCTTCGCGAAGTAGAGGTCGAAGTCGGCGAGGAAGGCGTCCATGCCGACCACGTCGGTCAGCGCGACGCCGAGGTCGCCGCGGTACTCCTGCACCCACTCCTCGAGGGCCGCCTTCTGCGAATCGCGCAGCCGCACGCCGAGCGCCTGGAAGGTCTGCAGGTACTCGTGCGCCATCGTGCCGATCGGCACCAGGCCGAGCTCCTTCGCGAGCAGCACGTTGGAGCTGCCGCGGAAGTACTGCGGCAATGCATCCTTCAGCGTCGTGACCACCTCGCGCTGCCAGGCGCCGCTGTAGCGCCGGCGCACGCCGAAATCGAAGAACTCGAACGGGTTGCGGCGCGGCGGCTCGGTGCCGAAGGCACGCAGCACCGCGATCTTGGCCTGCAGCCGGTCGCGGCCGGCGGCAATCGCCGAGCCGGCGTCGAAGCGGCGGAAGTACAGCTCGTTGACGATCGCCAGCACGAAGATCTCGAAGGCCATCACGTGCACCTGCGGGCCCCTCGCGATGATCTCCAGCGTGTCGCCGTTCGCCCGCGCGGCGATGAAGACGCGCTGGAACTGGAAGATGCGCAGGAAGTCGACGAAATCCGACTTGATGAAGCGCAGCGCGCCCAGATAGGCCAGCTCGTCTTCGGTGAAGCGCAGCGCGCACAGGTGGTCGAGCTCGCGGTTCACGTCGGCCAGCAGCTCGGCGAGCGGGTACGCCGGCGTGTTGCGGCAGACGAAGCTGTATTCGGCCTGCGTCTGCGGGTGCCAATGCAGCATGGTCTGCCACATCGTGAACTTGTAGAGATCGGTCTCCAGCAGGCTGTGGATCACAGGGGGCATGGTGGCTTTCAGATCAGGTGAGACGACGGAGGATCTCGCCGCTGGTCGCGAGTTGAACACCGCGGGCGCGCATCGCATCGAGAAACCCTTGCTGCTGCGCCTCGAAACCGCCGACCGGGCTCAGGCAATCGGTCAGCAGCACGACGCGTTCCAGCCGGCCGCCGGGCAGGTGGTCGACGACGTGCTCGGTGGTGGCTTTCACGCAGTGGCTGCCGGCCTCGCCGGCGATCAGCAGCAGGTCGGCGCGGTCCAGGCGGTCGATCAGCGCCTGGTTGAGCTGGGTGTCGGGGTCCGCGGCATCGGGCACCTCGGCCTGCACCGCGCTGTAGTGCTCGGTCCACGGGTTCTCGCCCTTCGTCACCATCTCGACCTGGGCCAGCCGGCGTTCCTCCCAGGCATTGCAGGCGGCGCGCACGTCGGCGTGGATGCCGTGGCCCCAGCTGCCGATCTCGCAGTGCACCGGCCAGACCATCAGCGTGTAGCGCCCGCGCGCCTCCAGCTCGTCGAGGTAGGCCAGCGTGCGGGGCAGCGCGGCGGCGTCGCGCGGGCGGAACGCGCCGTCGCGCACCTCGCGCGCGGTGATCGGCGTGAACGGGCCGACCGCGCTGCCATCGCGCTGCTGCCAGAAGGTCGGATGGGCGATGTCGACGTGGTGGTGGGAATCGAGCGTCACGGTGATGCCGGTGATCGCATCGCCGGCCTGACGGATGAAGCCGGCCAGCCGCTGCATGTCGGCGTGGGCGCCGGCCACCGGCAGCGCCGGCGCGATCGGCGTGCCGGTCAGCGGATCGGCAGGGCGCCAGGCGGCGGGGAGGTCGCAGAAGTCGTTCTGCGGGTCGATGATCAGGAGCTGGGTTCGCGGGTTCATCGCAGGCTTTCGTCGTGAACGTGACCGTACTCTAGATGAGTTAGATCAACATTGCAACTAACTAAGGTCACGAGGGGGCGGCCCTAACATCGCGGCATGGCTGTACACACCTTCCCGCCCGTCATCTGCACCGTCGATGTCGTGCTGCTGACGCTGCACGACGACGCGCTGCACGTGGTGCTGCACGTGCGCGACCGCGAGCCTTTCGCCGGCATGCCGGCGCTGCCCGGCGGCTACGTGCACCAGCAGGAAGACCGGGATGCCGAGGACGCCGCGGTGCGCGTGCTGCGCGACAAGACCGGCATCGCGAGCCCGTACCTGGAGCAGCTCGCGACCCTTTCCGGTGCGGCCCGCGATCCGCGGGGCTGGTCGATCTCGATCGCCTACTACGCGCTGGTGCCGCGCCAACTGCTGCCGGTGGATGCGGCGCACCTGCGGCTGCTGCCGGCCGACCGCCTGCCGGCGCTGCCGTTCGACCACCGGCGCATCGTCGAGCTGGCGGTGTCGCGGGTGCGGGTGAAGAGCCAGTACTCGTCGCTGCCGGTGCACCTGTGCGGCGAGCGCTTCACGCTGCCGCAGCTGCAGTCGGTGTACGAGGCGGTGCTCGGCGAGCCGGTCAACAAGGTGAGCTTTCGCCGCAAGATGGACGAGCTCGCGATGCTGGAGCCGATCGACGGCGAGCTGGAGCTGGGCCGGGCCAACCGGCCGGCCCAGCTGTACCGCGTGCGCCGGGAGTTCCGGCGCACGCTCTCGCTGCTGGAGCGAGGGCTCGGCTCCTAGGCCGCCAGCAGCTCGGCCTGCAGTACCGGCGGCACCTCGGCGTAGTGGTCGAAGTGCATCGAGTACTGCGCCCGGCCCGACGACAGCGCGCGCAGGCTGCCGATGTAGCCGAACATCTCCTTCAGCGGCACATGCGCCTCCAGCGCCGTCGCGTTGCCGCGCGGATGCTGGGCGCGCACGTGGCCGCGCCGGCGGTGCAGGTCGCCGATGCTGTCGCCGAGGTAGTCGGCCGGCGTGACGACTTCCACCGCCATCACCGGCTCGAGCACCACCGGCGCCGCGCGCGCGACGCCGTCGCGGAAGGCCGCGACCGCCGCCAGCTCGAAGGCCAGCACCGATGAGTCGCGCTCGTGGAAGCTGCCGTCGAGCAGCGTCACCTCGAGGTCGACCACCGGGTAGCCCGCCAGCACGCCGGTCTCGGCCGCGCGCTTCACGCCGGACTCGACGCCCGGGATGAACTCGCGCGGGATCGCGCCACCCGTCACCTGGTTGACGAAGCGCAGGCCCTCGCCGCGCGCCAGCGGCGCGATGCGCAGCGTGACGCCGGCGAACTGCCCGGGGCCGCCGCTCTGCTTCTTGTGCACGTGGCTGACCTCGACCGTGCGCGCGATCGTCTCGCGGTAGGCGACCTGCGGCCGGCCCACCGTGACCTCGACGTGATGGCGCGTGCGCAGCTTCTCCAGCGTCACCTCGAGCTGCAGCTCGCCCATGCCGGACAGGATGGTCTGGCCGGATTCGGCGTCCTGGCGGATGCGCAGGCTCGGGTCTTCCTTGGCGAGCGCCCCCAGCGCCTTGCCGAGCTGCTGCTGGTCGGCCTGCGTGCGCGGCTCCACCGCGACGTGGATCACCGGTTCCGGAATCGAGATGCTCTCCAGCACGACCGGGTGGCGCTTGTCGGCGAGCGTGTGGCCGGTCGTCGTGTCCTTCAGGCCCACGAGCGCACCGATGTCTCCCGCCTGCAGGGCCGGGACTTCCACATGCTTGTCGGCATGCACTTCATACAGCCGCGCCACGCGTTCGGTGCGGCCGGTGCTCGCATTGAGCACGCTGTCGCCCGGCCGCAGGCGGCCGCGGTAGACGCGCACGAAGACCATCGCGCCGTGGTCGTCGGAGACGACCTTGAACGCGAGGGCCGCGAGCGGGCCGTCGGCATCCGACTCGGGTTGGCCTTCGGTGGCGACGTCGCCCGGCGCCGGCAGGTAGTCGACGACGGCGTCCAGCAGCGGCTCGACGCCGCGGTTGCGGAACGCCGAGCCGGCCAGCACCGGCACGAAGGCACCGGCCAGCGTGCCGGCGCGCAGGCCCGCGCGCAGTTGCTCGACCGAGGGTTCCTCGCCTTGCAGCCAGGCCTGCAGCAGCGCATCGTCGCGTTCGACCACGGCCTCGACGAGGCGGGCGCGCGCAATCGTCGCCTGCGCCTGCAGGTCGTCGGGGATGGCTTCGACGAGCGGCGGCTGGCTGGCATCGGCGGCCGGCCAGACGAGGGCGCGCCGGCCGAGCAGGTCCACGACGCCGCGGAACGAGTCCTCGGCGCCGATCGGCAGTTGCAGCGGCAGGGCGGTCACGCCCAGGCGCGACTCCATCATCTGCACGACGCGGGTGAAGTCGGCACCCACTCGGTCGAGCTTGTTGATGAAGGCGAGGCGGGGCACGTGGTACTTGTCGGCAAGGCGCCAGTTGGTCTCGGTTTGCGGTTCGACGCCGGCGACGCCGTCGAACACGACGACCGCGCCGTCGAGCACGCGCAGCGAGCGGTTCACCTCGATGTTGAAGTCGATGTGTCCGGGCGTGTCGATGACATTGATCTGCGCACCGTTCCAGAACACGGTGGTGGCCGCGCTGTTGATGGTGATGCCGCGTGCCCGCTCCTGCGGGTCGTAGTCCATCACGGTGTTGCCATCGTTCACATCGCCGATGCGGTGATTCGCGCCGGTGTAGAACAGGATGCGTTCGGTGGTGGTGGTCTTGCCGGCGTCGACGTGGGCGATGACGCCGATGTTGCGAAGGAGCCGGGTGTTGTTGTTGCGGGTCATGACGAATCTTTCAAACTGGGGCTGTTTCGGCCGGCCCCGGCGAAGATCCGCCTGGGCTAGCCCGTAACTTGCATGGCTGAGGTGTTGTCGATGGACACGCCAAAGGACGAGCGCAAGCCTCCCGTGCTTTGGCGGCCCTGAATCGTGGCGATCAACTTGTCGTAGGTGCGCATGGCAGTAACGTGCAGACTGAAAAGCAAAAACCCCGGGGGCAGTGCCGACCGGGGTTTTGGGGACCGGAAGGCGCAAGGCCTTCCGATGGTGCGAAAGACCTGGAACTACACAGCAAACAGCAACACGTCGCCACGCGACGGTGCTGCTTGCGAAATGGCTTCAAGGTTCTTCAACATGGTTGCGATTGTCCTACCGACGCAGAGCACCTGCTGCCGGTGGGGCTACCGCTTTGGTGTGGAATGAGTTCATGACTGCTCAGAAGATTCTTCTCGCCGGTGCGACGGGTGTCGTCGGTCGCCGGCTCGTTCCGCTGCTGGTCGGCGGTGGCTACAACGTGTTCGGCATGACACGCAGCCAGGCGAAGGCGGCGTCGATCATGGCCGCGGGCGCCGAGCCGATCGTGCTCGACGTGTTCGATGCGGCTGCGGTGCGTGCGACGGCGATGCGCCTGAAGCCTGACGTGATCGTGCACCAGTTGACGGATCTTGCGCTGTTGAGCGACGCGGCGACGCGCGACGAGGCGCTGGTGCGCAACGCGCGGCTGCGCATCGAGGGCACGCAGAACCTGGTCGATGCGGCGCTCGCCTGTGGTGCGAAGCGGATGGTGGCGCAGAGCATTGCGTGGGTGTACGCCGCGGGGCGCGAGCCGCATGCCGAGAGCGATCCGCTGGACCTGAAGGCCGAAGGGGCGCGGGCCAACACGGTGGAAGCCGTGGCGACGCTGGAGCGGCTGGTGACGCAATCGCCGGGGCTCGAGGGCGTGGTGCTGCGTTACGGCCACTTCTACGGGCCGGGCACCGGGGTCGAGACGGCGGCGGGCAAGCCTTCTGCGCTGCACGTCGATGCGGCAGCGTATGCGGCGCTGCTGGCGGTCGATCGCGGAGCGCCTGGCATCTACAACGTGGCCGAGCCCAGCTGGCAGATCACCGGCGACAAGGTGCGGCGCGAGCTTGGCTGGGATGCCGCATTTCGTTTGCGTAGTTAGTGGTCGATCTGTCGGCGCGAGCAAAGGCGCGGGTGGGCAGGGTGTGGC
>NZ_JBFUGN010000092.1:0-12061 GCF_056402895.1 Rhizobacter sp. P3_B12
GGCCAAGGCGCGCGACGGCCGGGCAGCGGCACCGGCTGCGGCACCGTCGTGGGGGCAGCGGCTGTGGGACTGGATCGGCCGCCCGCGCTTCGCCGGCGCGCTGGCCGGCGTGATCGTGATCGGTTTTGCCGGATTGCTGTGGCGCGATCACCCGCCGGAAGAGGCGCTGTCGCCGCAGGTGGCGGTGCAGGCGCCTGCCGCGCCGGCGCCGGCAGCAGAGCCCGCGCCTGTCGAGCAGGAGAAGGCCAGGACGGTGCCGGCAGGCGATGCACCTGCAGCGGCACCCGCGCAGGCACCGGCCCCGCGCATCGAGAAGCCGAAGCCGGCGGCCGCGGCACCTCGCCGCGCCGAAGAGTCCAAGCGGCGCGATGCCGCGGCCGATTCGCGCGGCATCGTGGCCGAGGAAACGACGCTGCAGATGCCGGGTCCGACGGCGGCAGCGCCGCCTGCCGCCGCAACCGCCCCGCTGCCCGCGCCGGCCCCGCCGGCCGCACCGCGGTCGCCCGATGCCGTGGCCGATGCGAAGGCGGAACGCAGCCGCAACGAGAGCCGCGAGCGCAGCAGCGAAGCGCCGGACCAGCGTGCACGTGCCGCGGCCAAGATGGCCGCGCCGGCTGCCGTGGCGGCGGCGCCCGAGGCCGCGGGGATCGCCGGCTTCGCCGCCGCCGGCCCCGCCATCGCCCAGTTGCGCCAGCAGATCGGCAGCGAGGCGACGCGCTGGTACTGGCAGCGCCCCGGCGGCCCGCAGCACCCGTTCGACAACGCCGTCAGCCGCTGGCTCGGCCGGTTGGAGAGCGCCTCGCGCGGGCGCTGGCAGAGCCTCGGCAATGAGCGCCCTGCGCCGGGCACCGAGCTGCAACTGCTGCGCGACGGCGAGGTCACGCAGCGCCTGCAGCTGACCGAGGATGCGCTGGTGTGGGAGCGGCGCGATGTAGGCGAGACGCTGCGTGCGCCGCTGGATGCCGCGACGCTGGCATCGCTGCGCCAGGCGCTGGACGCGGCGACGCCTTGATCACCCCGCCCCGTTCCGTCTCCCGTTCGCCGGAAACCCGCTGCCGGCCCGCGACACGTTGCGCCTATATGATGCTTGGTTTCGTGCCTGCGACCCGATGCCCGCGCCTCGACCCCCCGTTCCTCCTGCTCCGGCGACCACCCCGGCCGACGCCTCGACAGAGACGTCCTTGATCCGCGTCCGCGGCGCGCGCACGCACAACCTGAAGAACATCGACCTCGACATCCCCCGCAACAAGTTGGTGGTGATCACCGGGCTGAGCGGCTCGGGCAAGTCGAGCCTCGCGTTCGACACGCTGTACGCCGAGGGCCATCGGCGCTATGTCGAGAGCCTGAGCGCCTATGCGCGCCAGTTCCTGCAGTTGATGGACAAGCCCGACGTCGACGTGATCGAGGGCCTGAGCCCGGCCATCAGCATCGAGCAGAAGGCCACCAGCCACAACCCGCGTTCCACCGTCGGCACGGTGACCGAGATCCACGACTACCTGCGCCTGCTGTACGCGCGCGCCGGCACGCCCTTCTGCCCCGACCACCATGTGCCGCTGCAGGCGCAGAGCGTCAGCCAGATGGTCGACACCGTGCTCGCGCTGCCCGAGGACACCAAGCTGATGGTGCTGGCGCCGGTGGTGCGCGACCGCAAGGGCGAGTTCGGCGACCTGTTCACCGAGATGCAGGCCCAGGGCTACGTGCGCTTCCGCATCGACGGCCAGACGCACGAGGCCGCCGAGCTGCCGAAGCTGAAGAAGGCCGAGAAGCACGACATCGACGTCGTGATCGACCGCGTGAAGGTGCAGCCCGACGCCGCCGCCAGCGGCCTGCGCCAGCGCCTGGCCGAGAGCTTCGAGGCGGCGCTGCGCATCGCGCAGGGCCGCGCCGTCGCGCTCGAGATGGACCACGGCCGCGAGCACCTGTTCTCGAGCAAGTTCGCCTGCCCGATCTGCAGCTACTCGCTGAGCGAGCTGGAGCCGCGCCTGTTCTCGTTCAACTCGCCGGTCGGCGCCTGCCCGAGCTGCGACGGGCTGGGCCTGGTCACCGCGTTCGACCCGGAGCGGGTCGTCGCCTTCCCGTCGCTGAGCCTGGCCAGCGGCGCGGTCAAGGGCTGGGACCGCCGCAACGGCTACACCTTCTCGCTGCTCGAGAGCGTCGCGAAGCACTACAAGTTCGACATCGACGCGCCGTTCGAAGCGCTGCCCCAGCAGGGCCAGCAGGTGCTGCTGTACGGCTCCGGCGAAGAAGACATCGCGTTCACCTACGAGAGCGAAGGCAACGGCAAGGGCAAATCGCGCAGCGTCAAGCGCATGCACCCGTTCGAAGGGATCATCCCGACCTTCGAGCGCCGCTACAAGGAGACCGACTCGGCCGCGGTGCGCGAGGACCTGGCCCGCTACCAGGCCGCCCGCCCCTGCCCCGACTGCGAAGGCACGCGGCTGCGGCGCGAGGCGCGCAACGTGTTCCTGCAAGGCGAAGACGACCATGCGGGCGACAGGAAGGGCGAGCCGATCTTCCGCGTCGAGCATTTCACGCTGCGCGAGTGCCTGCACTACTTCGGCGCGCTGAAGCTGCGCGGCGCCAAGGCCGAGATCGCCGACAAGGTGGTGCGCGAGATCCGCTCGCGGCTGAAGTTCCTGAACGATGTCGGCCTGAACTACCTGAGCCTGGACCGCAGCGCCGACACGCTGTCCGGCGGCGAGGCGCAGCGCATCCGGCTGGCCAGCCAGATCGGCTCCGGCCTGACCGGCGTGATGTACGTGCTCGACGAGCCGAGCATCGGCCTGCACCAGCGCGACAACGACCGCCTGATCGGAACGCTGCGCCACCTGCGCGACATCGGCAACAGCGTGCTGGTGGTGGAGCACGACGAAGACGCGATCCGCGCCGCCGACCACGTGATCGACATGGGCCCGGGAGCCGGCGTGCATGGCGGCCACGTGATCGCGCAGGGCACGCCCGACGCGGTGGCGGCGAGCGCCGAATCGCTGACCGGCCGCTACCTGTCGCGCGTGCTGCGCATCGCGGTGCCGAAGCAGCGCCACCGGGTGAAGGACAAGCCCAAGGATCCGGACGACGCGACGCCRACATCGCTGCGCATCGTCAACGCGCGCGGCAACAACCTGAAGGGCGTCACGGTCGAGATCCCGGTCGGGCTGCTGACCTGCGTGACCGGCGTGTCCGGCTCGGGCAAGAGCACGCTGGTCAACGACACGCTGTACGCGGCGGTCGCGCGCAAGCTGTACGGCAGCCATGCCGAGCCGGAGGCGCACGACACCATCGAGGGGCTGGACGCGTTCGACAAGGTGATCAACGTCGACCAGAGCCCGATCGGGCGCACGCCGCGCAGCAACCCGGCCACCTACACGGGGTTGTTCACGCCGATCCGCGAGCTGTTCGCCGAGATGAACACCGCCAAGGAGCGCGGCTACGGTGCCGGCCGCTTCAGCTTCAACGTGGCCGGCGGGCGCTGCGAATCCTGCCAGGGCGACGGCGTGCTGAAGGTGGAGATGCACTTCCTGCCCGACGTCTACGTGCCCTGCGACGTGTGCCACGGCAAGCGCTACAACCGCGAGACGCTGGAGGTGCTCTACAAGGGCCGCAACATCACCGAGGTGCTGGAGATGACGGTGGAGGACGCGCATGCGTACTTCAACGCGGTGCCCAACATCGCGCGCAAGCTGCAGACGCTGCTCGACGTGGGCCTCGGCTACGTGCGGCTCGGCCAGAGCGCGACCACGCTGTCGGGCGGCGAGGCGCAGCGGGTCAAGCTGGCGCTGGAGCTCTCGAAGCGCGACACCGGCCGCACGCTGTACATCCTCGACGAGCCGACCACCGGGCTGCACTTCGCCGACATCGACCTGCTGCTGCGCGTGCTGCACCAGCTGCGCGACGCCGGCAACACCATCGTCGTGATCGAGCACAACCTGGACGTGATCAAGACCGCCGACTGGCTGATCGACATGGGCCCCGAGGGCGGCGCCGGCGGCGGCATGGTGGTGGCGAGCGGCACGCCGGAAGACATAGCAGCAAACCCGGCGAGCTTCACCGGGCAGTACCTGAAACCCCTGCTGGCCGAGTGACGGGAACACCCGCACGAACGGCGTCACCGGACGTGGCTAGACTGCAGCCCTTCGAGAGGAGCCCGCCGTGAGCCAGACGATTGATTACTACCTGTCCCCGCACTCGCCGTACACCTACCTGGGCCACCAGCGCTTCTGCGAGATCGCGGCCGCCGCCGGTGCCAAGGTCAACGTGCTGCCGGTCGACCTGGGCGGCAAGGTGTTTCCGGTGTCGGGCGGGCTGCCGCTGTCGAAGCGCGCGCCGCAGCGCCAGGCCTACCGGCTGGTCGAGCTGAAGCGCTTCAGCGCCTGGCTGAACCAGCCGATCAACCTGCAACCGAAGTACTTCCCGGTCAACAGCGACGATGCGGCGCAGCTGATCATCGCGGTCGACATGAAGGACGGCACCGAGGCGGCGCTGCGCATCACGACGGCGGTGCTGCGGGCGGTGTGGGTGGAAGAACGCAACATCGCCGACCTGGCGGTGCTGCAGGCGCTCGTCGCCGAGCAGGGCCTGCCGGCGCAACGCATGGACGACGCGCACTCGCAGGCGGTGCACGAGCGCTACGAACAGGATTCGGAGGCCGCGATCGCGGCCGGCGTGTTCGGCGCGCCGAGCTACGTGATCGACGGCGAGATCTTCTGGGGGCAGGACCGGCTGGATTTCGTGCAGCGGCGGCTCGCGCAAGGCTGACCCGGATTGGCATCCGGGCTACGAGGTTGCGCGGGTCGACAGTAGCCCGGGTGACAACCCGGGGCTCGGCCTAGCCGTTGCGCACTGCCGACCCTTCCGCGTCCGACGCGTCGTTGACCCAGTTGCCCTGGATCAATTCCTCGACGTTCGGTTGCAGCAGCAGCGCGATCAGCGCGACCAGGAGGCCGACCGCCGTGACGACGGTGATGGTTGCGGCAATGAAGAAGCTCATGGCGGGGCCTCCGGTGGGTGCGTTGTCGGGTGCATCACATGTTGAACTTGGCCTTGGCGTTGTTCACGCAGGCCGTCTTCGCGTCACCGGCCAGCGAATCGCACTTCTCCGCCTCGGCCTTGTAGGCCGCCGTCTTCTTGTCGTCGGTGGCTTCGGCGCTCGCCTTCTTGGTGTCGCGCTCGGCCTTCGCATCGGCCTTGGCCTTGGTCTCGACGGCCTTGGCTTCCTTCACGCAGACGTCCTTCTCGTTGCCGGCCTTGTCGTCGCAGCGCTCCTTCGCGACCTTGTAGTCGGCCTCGGCGATGTCTTCCTTGGCCTTGTACGTGGCCTTGGCCGTGCCCTTGTAGTCGGCTTCGGCGGTCGCCTCGGTCTTCACACGGGCGGCCTTGGCTTCGGCGACGCAGATGTCCTTGGCGTTGCCCGACAGCGATTCGCACTGCTTGTGCGCCGCTTCATACGTCGATTTGGCCGAGGCCTTGGCCTGGTCGTAGGCGGTCTTGTCGGCGGCGAAGGCGCCGGTGCTGAACATCAGTGCCGCGACGGCGGCGGTGATGTACGACAACGATTGGCACGACAGCGATTGTTGCTTGGTCATATTGATATCTCCTCGAACGGAATGGCCTGAAGCCGGTGCGGCAAGCTTAGGCAGCGCCCCCCGGCCGGTCTGCCGGACAAACCAATCTGCGGGTGTGGGAGAAGCCCTACAGCGGTGCGCAGGGGGTGCGCAGGGGGTGCGTGACATGCTGCCGCCGACGGCGGCGCGCGGGTTCAAGCGGCTTGAGTGCGGCACGACGCTGCTCGACAATGCCCGCATGCATCCCCCATCGCCCGACCTGGAGCGCACGCGCCTGCTCGATTTCGCGCGCGCCTCGGGCGACTGGATGTGGGAGACCGATGCGCAGCTGCGCTACACCTGGGTCTCCGGCGCGTTCGAGGCGATCACCGGGTTGCCGCCGCTGTCGATGATCGGCCGGCAGATCGCCGATTCGCCGCTGCTCGACGAGCTGGCCCACCCGCTGCCCGGCGGGCGCAGCTTCCACCAGCTGCTGCAGGAACACCGCCCGATCACCCGCGTGCTGACCGACAAGCAGACCGGCCGAGGCGTGCTGCGCATCTCGCGCAGCGCGGTGCCGGTGTTCGATGCGCAGGGGCAGTTCGCCGGCTACCGCGGCACCGCGCGCGATGTCTCGGCGCATGTCGAGGCCGAGCGCAAGGCGCATGTGCAGGCCGAGCTGCTGCGCAAGCTGTCGTCGCAGGTGCCGGGCGTGATCTTCCAGTTCCAGCTGCACCCGGACGGCCAGGTCAGCTACCCGTATGCGAGCGATGCCTCGCGCGAGCTGTTCGGCGTGGAGCCGCCGCGCGACGGCAACGGCGGCGACCCGACGGTGCCGTTCCGGCTGCTGCACCCCGACGACCAGCGCGGCTACCTCGACAGCATCGAGGCCTCGGCGCGCACGCTGGCGGCGTGGCACCGCAGCTACCGCATCCTGCGCGACGACGGCAGCGTGCGCTGGATGGAGACCCGCGCGATGCCCGAGCGGCTGGCCGACGGCTCGACGCTGTGGCACGGCTTCACCGCCGACATCACCGCGCAGAAGCAGGCCGAGATCGCGCTGCGCGGCAGCGAGGAGCGCTGGAGCATGGCCGCCGAGGCGGCAGGCATCGGCGTCGCGCAGTTCTCGCTGGCGAGCGGCGAGGTCGGCTTCGACCGGCGCGCCTGCGCGAACCACGGCCAGCCGTGGCCGCTGCCGCACTACACGCTGGACGATTTCCTCGCCGCGGTGCACCCCGACGACCGCGCCGCGACCGAGGCCGCGATCCGGCGCGCGCTGGCCACCGACGGCCGGCTGGAGAGCCGCTACCGGCTGCTGCGGCCCGACGGCCTGCCAGCGATGCTGGAGCTGTTTGCGCGCTGCACGCACGACGCCGCCGGCCGCGTCGACGGCCTGGTCGGCACCTGCCGCGACATCACGCAACAGGCCGCGCTGGAGCAGCTGCGCCGCGACAAGGAGGCCGCCGAGCAGGCGAACCGCGCGAAGAGCGAGTTCCTGTCGCGCGTGAGCCATGAGCTGCGCACGCCGCTGAACGGCATCCTCGGCTTCGCGCAGCTGATGTCGCTGGACCGCCTGCACCCGCTCGCCCCCGACCAGCGCCGCCGCATCGACAGCGTGATGCACGCCGGCCGACACCTGCTGGAGCTGATCAACGMCGTGCTGAACCTGGCGCGCATCGAGCAGGAGGATTTCTCGCTGAAGCCGGTGCCGGTGGACCTGTGCGCCGCGGTCGAGAGCTGCCTCGCGATCATCCAGCCGCTGGCCGACAACGCCGGCATCCGGCTGCTCGCGCCACAGCGGCCCGCGGGCTGCTGGGCGACCGCCGATGCACGTGCGGTCGAGCAGGTGCTGCTGAACCTGCTGTCGAACGCCATCAAGTACAACCGCGCCGGCGGCACGGTGCGGCTCGTGCTGCAGCACGACGGCGAGCGCGTCATGGTGGCGGTGAGCGACGAGGGCGAGGGGCTGACGACGGCGCAGCAGCTGCAGCTGTTCCAGCCGTTCAACCGGCTCGGCGCCGAGCAGCGCCGCATCGAGGGCAGCGGCCTCGGGCTCGTGATCGCGCGCACGCTGGCGGCGGCGATGCAGGGCGAGCTGTTGCTGCGCAGCACGCCCGGCCAGGGCTCGACCTTCACGCTGCTGCTGCCGGCGGGCGATGCGGCGCGCGCGGACCCGGCATCCGCGCTRCCCGCCGCCACGCCGCCCGCGCCACCTGCCGTGGCGCAGAAGCACGTGCTGTACGTCGAGGACGAGCCGCTGAACGTGATGCTGATGCAGGAGGTCTTCAAGGGCCGCCCGCAGTGGCGGCTGAGCGTCGCGAACGATGGCGCGAGCGGCCTCGCGGCGGCGCGCGAGCAGGCGCCGGACCTGCTGCTGATCGACATGAACCTGCCGGACGCGAGCGGCCTGACGCTGATCCGCCGCCTGCGCGACGACGCGCGCACGAGCGGGCTGCGCTGCATCGCGCTGTCGGCGGATGCGATGCAGCCGCAGATCGATGCGGCGCTCGCCGCCGGTTTCGACGACTACTGGACCAAGCCGATCAACGTCGCGCGCGTGCTGGATGCCGTCGCGAAGGCGATGGAAACGCCCTCTCCACAATGAAAAAAGCCGACGCAAGCGTCGGCTTTTTGAGGTGAACGGAACCTGATTACTTCAGGTGGCCGTTGATCAGCTTGGTCATCTCGAACATCGAGACCTGGGCCTTCTTGAAGATTTCCTTCAGCTTGGCGTCGGCGTTGATCATCGTGCGCTTGGCCTTGTCCTGCAGGTCGTTCTTCTTGATGTACTCCCACACCTTCTTGGTCACTTCCGTGCGCGGCAGCGGGTTGGCGCCAATGACGGCAGCCAGCGTTGCGCTCGGGGTCATGGCCTTCATGAAGGCAGCGTTCGGGGTGCGCTTCTTGGCCGGTGCGGCCTTCTTCGCAGCGGCCTTCTTGGCCGGCGCTGCCTTCTTGGCGGGAGCGGCCTTCTTGGCCGGTGCGGCCTTCTTGGCCGCTACTTTCTTCGCGGGTGCAGCCTTCTTGGCCGGTGCCGCTTTCTTTGCAGGAGCCGCTTTCCGAGCGGGCGGTTTCGCAGTTGCCATGTTGAATTTCTCCATCAATAACGTTGTTGATGTGCCCGGGTTGGGTGAGAGCCGCATGAGCTCTCGGTTCTCCAGGTCCACGTGCGGAGCGAATACTACTGCGAGAGTGCTGCATTGAGAAGCAGTTTTCATAGGTGAAACACGCATTCATGCGCCTTCGCGCGATGTTTTGTCGCCTGTGAGCCTCATCTGCGTGCTCTCGAGGTGTCGCAGCGGGCTGTTACCCGCGCGCATCGCGTGCTTCCGAGAATGCGTTTCGACGGTGCCGCATGGTGCGCTGCCGTCCTTGTCGAAGGAGACGAACGATGGGCAAGAAGATCCTGATGCTGGTCGGCGACTACGCCGAGGACTACGAGACCATGGTGCCGTTCCAGGCGCTGCAGATGGTCGGCCACACGGTGCATGCCGTCTGTCCGGACAAGAAGGCAGGCGAGTTCGTGATGACCGCGGTGCACGATTTCGAAGGCCAGCAGACCTACTCCGAGAAGCCCGGCCACCGCTTCACGCTGAACGCGACGTTCGCGTCGGTGAAGGGCGAGGACTACGACGCGCTGGTGATTCCGGGCGGCCGCGCGCCGGAATACCTGCGCATGAACAAGGCCGTGATCGCGCTGGTGCAGCACTTCTCGCGCGCCGACAAGCCGATCGCGGCGGTGTGCCACGGCGCGCAGCTGCTCGCGGCGGCCGGCGTGATCCGCGGCAAGCGCGTGTCCGCCTATCCGGCCTGCGCGGCCGAGGTGGAACTGGCCGGCGCGAGCTACGCGGCGATCGAGGTCGACCAGGCGGTGACCGACGGCAAGCTCGTGACCGCACCGGCCTGGCCGGCGCACGCGGCCTGGCTGTCGCAGTTCCTCGCGGTGCTCGGCACGCGCATCCAGCACTGAAGAAACCCCTCGTTGCAGCGGGCCGGGGATCGTCCGAAGATGGCGCCCCGCTCCGCCGCATCGAGGAACACGACCATGTGCGAAGTCTTCATCCGCGCCGATCCGTCGTCCTATGAATCGCGCACGCGCTCGGTCCGCCTGCACGGTGTCGTGACCAGCATCCGGCTCGAGAACCTGCACTGGGAGGTGCTGGCGGAGATCGGCGCGCGCGACGGCATGAGCGTCACGCACCTGCTGGAGCGGCTCTACGACGAGCTCGTCGAGGCCCGTGGCGAGGTCGGCAACTTCGCGTCGTTCCTGCGCGTCAGCGCGCTGCGCTACATGGCGCTGCAGGCGCACCAGCGGATTCCGGTCGACAACAGCGTGCCGATCCGCTCGCTCGATGCGCGCGCGGTGCTCGATGACCTGCCGCGCAGCTGGGCGACGCCGGGCCGAGCGCCGGGCCGCCCCAAGCCGGCCCGCGTCCCCCTGGGGGACCGACTGGTGTACCCACCGGGCGAGGGGTCGTCATGTAGCCCGGGTGACAACCCGGGACCCGGATTGCATCCGGGCTACGAATTACACGCTCAATAGACGTCGCGGCGGTAGCGGCCGGCGTCGGCCAGCGCCGCGAGTTGCGCCGCACCGAGCACCTGCGCGAGCGCGTCGTCGACACCGGCGGCCATGCCCTCGAGGCTGCCGCACACATAGATCGCCGCGCCGCCGGCCACCCATTCGCGCAGGCGCTCCGCCTGTTCCAGCACGCGGTGCTGCACGTAGAGGCGTTCAGGCTGGTCGCGCGAGAACACGCGGTCGAGCTGCGCGAGCACGCCGTCGGCCTGCCAACGGTCGGTGTCGGCGGCGTAATGCGCGTCATGCGCGGCCTGGCGCTCGCCGAACAGCAGCCAGCAGGCGACGGGTGCCTGCTGCTCGGCGCGCGCCATCAGGTGGCTCCTGAGGCCCGCCAGGCCGGTTCCGTTGCCGATCAGGACCAGCGGCCGCGCCGCGTTGTCGCCGATCCGGAAGCTGCCGTGCGCGCGCAGCCGCAGCGGCACGCGGTCGCCCGGTTGCAGTTGCGCGGTGAGCCATCCCGAGGCCACGCCGAGGCCGCCATCCGGATGCCGCTCCTGTCGCACCATCAGGTGCAGCCGGCCCGCCGACGGCACCGAGGCGATCGTGTACTCGCGTGGTCGCTGCAGGTCGCCGGGCGCCTGCACCTGCACCAGGTCGCCGGCCTGCCAGACGGGCAGCGCCGCGCCGTCGGCCGGCACGAGTTCGAGGTGGCACACCGGCGCGGCGGCGCCGCCCTCGTTCAGCACGCGGCGCTCGACCAGCCGCCAGTCGTCAAAGCCCGGCGCCTGCCAGTCGGGCAGGTCGACCGTGCCGGCGAGGTGCGCGACCTGCTGCTGCCACCGCTTCAGCGCTGCGGCATCCTCGTTGTCGAGCTCGATGCGCTCGAACAGCGGCGTCGCGCCCTGCACCTGCAGCCAGGCATCCAGCCGGCGGCCGAAGCCGCAGAACTGCGCGTAGCTGCGGTCGCCGAGCGCCAGCACCGCATGGTGCAGGCGCGGCAACGGCTGGCCGCCGTCGACCATGTGGCGCGCGAACGCCGAGGCCGCATCGGGCGCGTCGCCCTCGCCGTAGGTGCTGACGATGAAGAGCGCCCGTTCGGTGTGCGCCAGCTCGTCGGGCCGCAGTTCGCCGAGCGGCAGCAGCCGCACCGGCACGCCGGCGGTGTGCAGCAGGCGCGCGGTCTGCCACGCGAGCTGCTCGGCGAAGCCGGTCTGGCTCGCGAACGCGACCAGCACCGGCGCGGCATCGGCCTCGGCATGGTCCAGCGCAGCCGCATCGCGCGAGGCGGCCGCGCGGCGGTGCCGTTCACGCCAGGCGATGAAGCCGCAGAACGCGAGGTAGGCGAGCGCGACGGCACCTGCCGCCAGGAATCGCGCGGAAGGACTCATTCGAGTGCGGCGAAGGCCGGCGTGACCTGCTCGTCGAGCCCACCGTCGCTGCGCCGCGTGACGAACAGCGCCGCGATGCCGCGCTGCGCGGCCCACGGCAGGCCGGCCTGCAGCCCCATCACCGTCAGCGCGGTCGACAGCGCATCGGCGCGCATGCACGACGCATCGAGCACCGTCACGACCGCCACGCCGTGATCGATCGGCCGGCCGGTGCGCGGGTCGATGGTGTGCGGGTAGCGGCGGCCATCACGGGCGAAGAAGCGCCGGTGGTCGCCCGAGGTCGCGACGCTCAGGCCGTGCAGCGCGATGCGGGCCGGCGGCGGGTCTGCGTCGAGCTGCCAGCCGCCGTCGACCCAGCGCGGCACCGGTTCCAGCGCCACCCACCACGGCTGCCCGTCGGGTTTCACGCCCTCGCCGCGCAGCTCGCCGCCGACCTCGACCAGCACGTCGTCGAGACCGAACTGCTGCGCGAGCCGCTGCACGACGCGGTCGACCGCATGGCCCTTCGCGATCGCCGACAGGTCGAGCCGGAGGCCGCCCGGTTGCCGCACGCCCTGCGGGCCGGTCTCCAAGCGCTGCCAGCCGCTGACGGCACGCGCGGCCCGCACCGC
>NZ_JBFUGN010000093.1:0-12045 GCF_056402895.1 Rhizobacter sp. P3_B12
GAGAAAACCGTTCGCCCTGAGCCTGTCGAAGCCCAGCGGAGTCCTCAGATCATCGCCGCGGGGTCCGGCAACTCGTCGCTCGCAAACCGCTGCACGCGCCGCGGCTTCAGGTGCACCTTCGAACCGGTCGCCAGCTGCAGCTTCTCGCGCAGGCCCTGGTACTCCGAACGCGGCAGCTCCACGTCGACATAGCTGCCGTCGTCTTCGCGCTTGAACTCCAGCCGCGTGTTCGGCCCGACCGTCAGCGCCTGCGACAGCGTCACTTCCAGCGTGCCGTCCTCGGCCGAACCGAGGATCTGCAGCTCATGCGGCCGCACGTAGCTCACGTCTTCGGCGGCCGTGCCCGCGCCGCTGCGCCCGAAGCGTCCGTGGAACAGGTTCACGTCGCCGAGGAACTGCAGCACGAACGGGCTGGCCGGGTGGTCGTACACCTCGTCCGGCGGGCCGTCCTGCTCGATGCGGCCCTGGTTCATCACGACGATGCGGTCGGCCACCTCCATCGCCTCTTCCTGGTCGTGCGTGACGAACACGCTGGTCACGTGCATCTCGTCGTGCAGCCGGCGCAACCAGCGGCGCAACTCCTTGCGCACCTTGGCGTCGAGCGCGCCGAACGGCTCGTCGAGCAGCAGCACCTTCGGCTCCACCGCCAGCGCGCGCGCGAGCGCGATGCGCTGGCGCTGGCCGCCGGACAGCTGGTGCGGGTAGCGGTCGGCGATCCAGTCGAGCTGCACCAGCTTCAGCAGGTCGAGCACCTTGGCCTTGATCGCGGCATCGCTCGGCCGCGTGGCCTTCGGCCGCACGCGCAGCCCGAACGCGACGTTCTCGAAGATCGTCATGTGGCCGAACAGCGCGTAGTGCTGGAACACGAAGCCGACCTGGCGCTCGCGCACGTCGGTGTTCGTCGCATCCTCGCCGTGGAACAGCACGGTGCCGCTGTCGGGCACTTCCAGCCCCGCGATGATGCGCAGCAGCGAGGTCTTGCCCGAGCCAGAGGGCCCGAGCAGCGCCACCAGTTCACCGGCCGGGATGTCCAGGTTCAGGTTGTCGCAGACGACGGTCTTGCCGAAGCTCTTCTTCAGGTTGCGGACTTCGATGCTCATTCTGGAAACCTCATTCCGAGCGGCCTTCGGCCGCCTTCTTCTGCGCGCGCACGCGGCGCTCGACCAGGTACTTCAACACCAGCGTCACCAGCGCCAGGCCGGCCAGCAGCGACGCGACCGCGAACGCCGCGGCGAACTGGTACTCGTTGTAGAGGATCTCGATGTGCAGCGGCATCGTGTTGGTCTGCCCGCGGATGTGGCCCGAGACGACGCTGACCGCACCGAACTCGCCCATCGCGCGCGCATTGCACAGGATCACGCCGTACAGCAGCGCCCACTTGACGTTCGGTAGCGTGATGCGCCGGAAGATCTGCCAGCCGTTGGCGCCCAGCACGCGGGCCGCCTCTTCCTGCTCGGTGCCCTGGGCCTGCATCAGCGGGATCAGCTCGCGCGCGACGAACGGGAAGGTCACGAACACGGTCGCGAGCACGATGCCCGGCACCGCGAAGATGACCTTCAGGTCGTGGTCGCGCAGCCACTCGCCCCACCAGCCCTGCAGGCCGAACAGCAGCACGTAGATCAGGCCCGAGATCACCGGGCTGACCGAGAACGGCAGGTCGATCAGCGTCAGCAGCACGTTCTTGCCGCGGAACTCGAACTTCGCGATGCACCAGGCGGCGGCGATGCCGAACACCAGGTTCATCGGCACCGAGATGGCCGCCGCGATGAAGGTCAGCTTGATCGCCGACAGCGCATCGGGGTCGGTGATGGCGGCGAAGTAGACGCCAACACCCTTCTTGAACGCCTCGGCGAACACGATCGCCAGCGGCACGAACAGGAACAGCGTCAGGAACGCGAGCGCGATGCCGATCAGCGTCCACTTGACCCACGCGGGTTCGGTGGTGGCTGATTGCAGGTGGCGCGGGGCCACGGCCGGGCTCGCGGCGTTGCGGGGAACGGTCACGGTGTTCATCGGCCTTGCCTCGCGCGGGTCCAGGCTTGCAGGCCATTGATCCCCAGCAGCAGCGCGAACGCACTGACCAGCATCACGACCGCGATCGCGGTGGCGCCGGTGTAGTCGTACTGCTCCAGCTTCGTGATGATCAAGAGCGGCGTGATCTCGCTGATCAGCGGCATGTTGCCGGCGATGAAGATCACCGAGCCGTATTCACCGAGCGCCCGCGCGAACGCGAGCGCGAAGCCGGTCAGCAAGGCCGGCGAGATGATCGGGAAGATCACCTTCGTGAAGGTCTGCAGCCGCGACGCGCCGAGCGTGGCCGCGGCCTCCTCGATCTCCTTGTGCAGGTCTTCCAGCACCGGCTGCAGCGTGCGCACGACGAAGGGCAGGCCGATGAAGGTGAGGGCCACGAACACGCCGAGCGGCGTGAAGCTGACCTTGAACGGCAGGTAGCGGCCGATCCAGCCGTTCTGCGCGTACAGCGCCGTCAGCGCGATGCCGGCCACCGCGGTCGGCAGCGCGAACGGCAGGTCGACCAGCGCATCGATCAGCCGCTTGAACGGGAACTCGTAGCGCACCAGCACCCACGCGACGACGAGCCCGAACACCGAGTTCATCAGCGCGGCGGCGAACGACGCGCCGAAGGTGAGCCGGTACGACGCGAGCACGCGCGGCGCGGTGACGGCGTCCCAGAACGCCGGCCAGGTCATCGTGGCCGTCTTCAGGAAGGCCGCCGACAGCGGCAGCAGCACGATGAAGCTCAGGTACAGCAGCGTGAAGCCGAGCGCCAGGTCGAAGCCCGGCAGCACGCTGTGCCGCTTCAGCAGGGTGCGGGTGAACAGCACGGAAGGCGCTTACTTCTTCGCGGCGGCGAGGATCTGGTCGTAGATCGCGCCGTCGTCGAAATGCTCCTTCTGCGCCTTGGTCCAGCCGCCGAAGACCTCATCGATCGTGAAGGTGTTGACCTTCGGGAAATCCTTCGCGTACTTGGCGAGGATGGTCGCGCTGCGCGGGCGCAGCTGGTGCTTGGCGGCGATCTCCTGCGCCTCGTCGGTCCACAGGAACTTCAGGTAGGCCTCGGCCTGCTTGCGCGTGCCCTTCTTGTCGGCCACCTTCTCGACCACCGCGACCGGGTTCTCGGCCAGGATCGTCGCCTTCGGGTAGACCACCTCGAAGTTGTCGCCGAACTCTTCCTTGATCAGGTTCACTTCGGATTCGAAGGTCGCGAGCGCATCGCCGATGTTGCGCTGCGCGAAGGTCGTCGTCGCGGCGCGGCCGCCACCGTCGAACACCGGCACGTTGGCGAAGATCTTCTGCACCAGCTCACGGGCCTGCGCCGGCGTGCCGCCCGCCTTGATCACCGAGCCCCAGGCGGCCACGTAGCTGTAGCGGCCGTTGCCGGTGATCTTCGGGTTCGGGATCACGACGCTGGTGCCCGGTTTCGCGAGGTCGCCCCAGTCCTTGATGCCCTTCGGGTTGCCCTTGCGCACCAGGATCACGGTGAGCGAGGTGGTCGGCGCCGCATTGTTCGGCAGGCGCCTGGCCCAGTCTTCCGGCAGCAGCTTGCCGCGGGTGGCCAGCACGTCGATGTCGCTCGACTGGTTCATTGTCACGACATCGGCCTCGAGGCCGTCGAGCACGGCGCGCGCCTGCTTGCTCGAGCCGCCGTGCGACTGGTTGATCGCCACGTCTTCGCCGGTCGCGGCCTTCCAGGACTTCTGGAACGCCGGGTTGATGTCCTTGAAGAACTCGCGGGCGACGTCGTAGCTGACGTTCAGCAGCGTCGGGCCGGCCGCATGGGCGGGCGCGAAGGCGAACAGCGCGGCGGCACCGATGGAGGACAGCAGGAGCGCGCGACGCGCAGCGGAAAGGCGTGAGGACATGGTGTTTCGGCCGCCAACGACGCAGCCCATGCAGATCGGAGCGGCGATGTTACGGACGGACACCGCAACAGCGAACGACTCAATCGGCGAATCCTTATGAGTTTTTTGCACAAGCGAGTTCGCGGCGGGACGCCGAAGCGCCCGCCGCGATCAATTGAAGCCCGCGCTTACTTGCGATTTAATGCTTCAGATCACTTCGAATAGATCTGGTCGAATACACCACCGTCGGCGAAGTGGGTCTTCTGGGCCTTGGTCCAGCCGCCGAACACCTCGTCGATGGTGAACAGGTTCAGCTTCGGGAACTGCTTCTCGTACTTGGCGGCGATCTTCGGGTCGATCGGGCGGTAGAAGTTGCGCGCCGCGATCTCCTGGCCTTCCGGTGTGTAGAGGTATTCGAGGTAGGCCTGGGCGACCTCGCGGGTGCCGCGCTTGTCGACCACCTTGTCGACCACCGACACCGGCGGCTCGGCCAGGATGCTGATCGGCGGGTAGACCACATCGAACTTGTCGGCGCCGAATTCCTTCAGCGACAGGTAGGCCTCGTTCTCCCAGGCCAGCAGCACGTCGCCGATGCCGCGCTCGGCGAAGGTCACGGTGGCGCCGCGCGCGCCCGAATCGAGCACCGGCACGTTCTTGTAGACCTTCGAGATGAACTCGCGGGCCTTGGCGTCGTTGCCGCCGTTGCGCTTCAGCTCGAAGCCATAGGCGGCCAGGTAGCCCCAACGCGCGCCGCCCGAGGTCTTCGGGTTCGCGGTGATCACCGAGACGCCCGGCTTGACGAGGTCGTCCCAGTTCCTGATGCCCTTCGGGTTGCCCTTGCGCACCAGGAAGATGTAGGTGGAGCTGTACGGCGTGCTGTTGTGCTGCAGGCGCTTCTGCCAGTCGGTGGGCAGCAGCTTGGCGCGTTCGGCGATCTCGTCGATGTCGTAGGCGAGGGCCAGCGTGACCACGTCGGCGTCGATGCCGTCGATCACCGAGCGTGCCTGCTTGCCCGAGCCGCCGTGCGAGGCCTTGATCGTCACGTTGTCGCCGGTCCTGGCCTTCCAGTACTTGCTGAAGGCGGCGTTGTATTCCTGGTAGAGCTCGCGCGTCGGGTCATAGGACACGTTGAGCAGCGTGATGTCCTTGGCGAGCGCGACGCCCGCCGTGGCGGCCAGTGCGAGGGAGAGCAGCGAGTGGCGGATGAAGCGAGCCGTCGTCATGAAATCGTCCTGGGTGGGCGGCCCGAAGCCGCGGGGAGGAGACGAATGGTAGGCAGCCGGCCTAACTCGCGGAACGAATCAAAACTTCCGTTCTTATGCGCTTTCTGGCTTAGGCGCTGTCGACTTGGAGGGCGCGGATCCGGGCCGGCATGCCTTCGAGTCCCATTTCGCGCACGCCGGGCAGGTTGCCCTCGGTGGCGCTCTGCACCAGGCGGGACAGCGTCTGCACATGCGGCAGCACGGTGCCGAAGAACAGCGGCCGGTCGCCGCGGGCGATCAGCAGCGTCGGGAAGTTCTCGACGTCGATCGGGCCGAGCACCTCGTCGTTGTCCTCGATGTCGACCCAGGCGAACTGCGCGTCGGGGTGCTCGGCGCGCAGGCTGTCGAACAGCGGCTCGTACTCGCGGCAGGTGCCGCACCAGGCGGCGCAGAGGCAGGCGATCAGCAGGGGTTCGGAGGCGGGCATGGCCRCCAGTGTGCCAAGAGTCGGATCAACCTGTAGCCCGKATGCCAATCCGGGATGTGTCGGACAAACCCCGGATTGGCATCCGGGCTACACGGAAAAGCGCCAGTCGGCGAAGGGCGGCAGCGTCTCGGGGGCGTCGCTTCCCGGCGTCTGCAACACCCGCTGCAGCACCCGTTCCTCCAGCGCCGCGAACGCCGCGTTGCCGCGCGATCGCGGACGCGGCAGCGCAATGCGCTCGTCCAGCGTCACGCGGTGGTCCTCGATCAGCAGCACCCGATCGGCCAGCGCGACCGCCTCGGACACATCGTGCGTCACCAGCAGCGCGGTGAAGCCGTGCCGCTTCCACAGCGATTCGATCAGCGATTGCATCTCGATGCGCGTCAGCGCATCCAGCGCGCCGAGCGGCTCGTCGAGCAGCAGCAGCCGCGGCGCGTGCACCAGCGCGCGGGCCAGCGCGACGCGTTGCCGCTGACCGCCCGACAGCACCGCCGGCCAGTCGTTCGCGCGATCGGCCAGGCCGACCTGCGCCAGCGCTTCCAGCGCGCGCTCGCGCCCATCGGCCGCATCCAGCCCGAGCGCGATGTTGTCGATCACGCGCTTCCACGGCAGCAGCCGCGCATCCTGGAACATGAAGCGCAGGTCGCTCCTGTGCTGCGCGAGCGGTGCGCCGTCGAGGCTCAGCGCACCGGCGCTCGCCTCTTCCAGCCCGGCCACCAGCCGCAGCAGCGTGCTCTTGCCGCAGCCGCTGCGCCCGACGATCGCGACGAACTCGCCCGGGTCGACGCGCAGGTCGATGCCGGACAGCACCTCGCGCTCGCCGAAGCGCTTCGACAGGCCGCTCACCTGCAGGCCGATGCCGGCCGGCGCGCTGCGGCGCGGCACCGCGGCGCTCGACTCGCGCAAGGTCGCGTCGCCGGCCGACTCGCCCGCAAACGCCATGCTCTGCAACTCGATCTGCGAGGGCAACATCGCCATCCTCTTGAACATCATTTCGCCACCTGATACGCCGGGTTCCAGCGCAGCCACCAGCGCTCCAATCCCTTGGCCAATACGTCGGCCAGCTTGCCGAGCAGCGCGTACAGCAGGATGCCGACCAGCACCACGTCGGTCTGCAGGAACTCGCGCGCGTTCATCGTCATGTAGCCGATGCCGGCCTGCGCCGAGATCGTCTCGGCGACGATCAGGATCACCCACATGAAGCCGAGCGAGAAACGCACGCCGACCAGGATCGACGGCAGCGCGCCCGGCAGGATCACGTGCCGGTACAGCGCCCAGCCCGACAACCCGTAGCTGCGCGCCATCTCGATCAACCCCTTGTCGACCGAGCGGATGCCGTGGAAGGTGTTGATGTAGACCGGGAAGAAGACGCCCAGCGACACCAGGAACAGCTTGGCCGACTCCTCGATGCCGAACCACAGGATCACCAGCGGGATCAGCGCCAGCGTCGGGATGTTGCGCACCATCTGCAGCGTCGAGTCGAGCAGCGTCTCGGCCGCGCGCCACGAGCCGGTCGCAAGCCCCAGCAGCAGGCCGAGCCCGCCGCCGATCGCGAAACCGGCCAGCGCCCGACCGGTGCTGGTGGCCACGTGCTGCGCCATCTCGCCGGACAGCAGCAGCGCCCAGAACGCCTTCACGACGGCCAGCGGCTCCGGCAGCACGCGCGTGGACAGCCAGCCGCTGCGCGACGACAGCTCCCACGCGAGCAGCACCGCGACCGGCAGCAGCCAGGGCAGCAGGCGCCGGCGCACGCCGTCGAAGGTCGCTCTAAACGGCGATCCGGATGTCCGTGACACGGTGCTGCGTCTCCGCATCAGGGTGGTGGGGTTCGATCAGTTCGAGGCGGTTGCCTCGCGCAGGCCGAGCGCGTCCTCGCAGAACGCGCGGGCCCGCACGGCGCCGCCAAGGGGAATGGGCAACTGCACGTGGTCGACGCTGCGGAAGTCGGGCATGGTGATCAGCTTTGCGAAACCTGGGGCACGTAGGTGTTGGCGACGACCTCGCCGAACGGGCCGGTGAGCACCTGGCCGGCCAGCCGTTCCCGCAGGTTCACCGGCAGCAGCGGGAACACCAGTTCGGCGAAGCGGTGCGCCTCTTCCAGGTGCGGGTAGCCGCTGAGGATGAAGTACTCCAGCCCGAGCGCCGCGTACTCCTGGATGCGGTCGGCCACCTGCTGCGGGTCGCCCACCAGCGCGGTGCCGGCCCCGCCGCGCACCAGGCCGACGCCGGCCCACAGGTTCGGCGCCACCTCGAGCCCCTCGCGCACGTTCTTCGGGTTGAACCTGCCCTTGTTCAGTTCGGCCATGCGGCGCTGGCCGACCGAATCCATCTGCGCGAACTTCTGCTGCGCACGCGCGACGGTCTCTTCGTCGAGGTGCGACACCAGTTCGGCCGCGGCGCGCCAGGCTTCGTCCTCGGTCTCGCGCACGATCACGTGCAGGCGGATGCCGAACTCCAGCGTGCGGCCGTGCTTCGCGGCGCGCTGGCGGATGTCGGCCACCTTGGTGGCGACGGCCGCCGGCGGTTCGCCCCAGGTCAGGTAGGTGTCCAGCTGCTGCGCGGCGAGCTCGTGCGCTTCGTCCGACGAACCGCCGAAGAAGATCGGCGGGTACGGCTTGTTGATCGGCGGATACAGCACCTTGCCGCCCTTCACGCGCAGGTGCTCGCCCTCGTGGTCGATCGCTTCGTTGTCGTGGCTCTTCGCGAGAACTTCACGCCAGATCGTCAGGAACTCGCGCGACAGCTCGTAGCGCTGCGCGTGCGGCAGGAACAGGCCGTCGCCCTCCAGTTCTTCGGCATCGCCGCCGGTCACCAGGTTGACCAGCAGGCGTCCGCCCGACAGGCGGTCGAAAGTCGCGGCCATGCGCGCCGACTGCACCGGCTGCACCAGCCCCGGCCGCAGCGCGACCAGGAACTTCAGGCGCCGCGTCGCGTCGATCAGGCTCGCGGCGAGCACCCACGAGTCTTCGCAGGAGCGGCCTGTCGGCAGCAGCACGCCTTCGTAGCCCAGGCTGTCGGCCGCGATCGCGACCTGCTTGAAATAGTCGAAGGTCGCGGCACGCGCGCCCTTGCTGGTGCCGAGGTAGCGCGAATCGCCGTGCGTGGGGATGAACCAGAGGATCTTCATAGGGACTTCGAAGTAGGGGACCAGACGATGTCGGCGACGCGCACCACCTGCGGGAGGAGGCCGAGCCGCGCGAACGCATCGGCCACGCGCTGCTGGTCGGCGACGATCGCCGGCGTCAGCGGTGCGGTCGGCGAGACCGGGCGGCGCGAGATGAACAAATGGGTGGTCGCGAGGCTCAGCCCGCTGAAATCGGAGATCAGCTGCGCCGCCTCCTTGCGGTGGGCCTGCACCCAGGCATCGGCGCGGCTCAGCTCGGCCAGCAGCGCCAGCACGGCCTGCGGGTGCTGCTCGGTGAGCGCGCGCGACGCGAGGTAGAACGAGTTGTTGCTCGACAGGTCGCGGCCGTTGGCCAGCACGCGCGGTTTCAGGTCGAGCTCGACGGCGGCGTAGTACGGGTCSCAGATCGCCCAGGCGTCGACGCTGCCGCGCTCGAACGCGGCGCGCGCGTCGGACGGCGCGAGGTACACCGGCTGGATGTCGGACCACTGCAGCCCGGCGCGGTCGACCGCGCGCACCAGCAGGTAGTGGGCGCTCGACCCCTTCTGCAGCGCGACCTTGCGGCCCTTCAGGTCGGCCAGCGTCTTCAGCGGCGCATCGGGCTTCACGAGAAGGGCCGACGACAGCGGCTTCGGCGGCTCGGCGCCGACGTAGCGCAGGTCCTTGCCGGCGGCCTGCGCGAACACCGGCGGCGTGTCGCCGGTCAGGCCGAACTCGAGGCTGCCGACGGCCAGCGCCTCCAGCAGCTGCGGCCCGGCCGGGAACTCGATCCACTTGACGGTGCTGGCCGGGAAACGCTTTTCCAGTGCGCCCTGCTGCTTCAGCACGACGAGGTTGACGGCTGCCTTCTGGAAGCCGATGCGCAGCTGCGCGGGTGCCGATTCAGCCGCATGCGCGAACCCCGGCAGCGACACCGCGGCCGCGCCGAGGCTCGCCTGCAGCAGTTCGCGTCGCGTGAAACTCATGGCGTGCTCGCGGTCTTCAGCGCCGTCGGCAGCGCATCGGAGATGCGGATCGCCTTCGGGATCAGCTTCAGTTCGAAGAACGCATCGGCGATCTTCTGCTGCTGCGCGGCCACGGTCGGCGTGATCGGCACGATGCCGTAGGCGAAGCGGCCGGCGGCGACTTCGGCCACGCCGATGTCGAGCCCGATCTGCGGCGCGAGGAAGGCGGCCACCTCGCGGCTGTTGCCCTCGGCCCAGCGGTCGAGCCGGGCGAGCTCTTCGACGATCGCGCGGATCACCTGCGGCTGCTTGTCGGCATAGGGCCGCGATGCGAGGTAGAACTGGTGGTTCGAGACCAGGCCACGGCCATCGGCGAGCACGCGCGCGCCGAGCTGCTTCTCGGCCGCGGCCAGGAACGGATCCCAGATGACCCAGGCGTCGACGCTGCCGCGCTCGAACGCGGCGCGCGCATCGGCCGGCGCGAGGAACACGGTCTGGATCTCGCCGTACTTGATGCCGGCCTTCTCGAGCGCCTTCACCAGCAGGTAATGGACGTTGGAGCCCTTGTTCAGCGCGACCTTCTTCCCCTTCAACCCGGCCACCGAGCGGATCGGCGACTCCTTCGCGACGACGATCGCCTCGCCGGCCGGTGCGGGTGGCTGGTTCGCGACGTAGACCAGGTCGGCGCCGGCCGCCTGCGCGAAGATCGGCGGTGCTTCGCCGACGGTGCCGAAATCGATCGAGCCGACGTTCAGGCCTTCGAGCAGCTGCGGGCCGGCCGGGAACTCGGTCCACTTGACGTCGACGCCCTGCGGCGCGAGGCGCTTCTCGAGGTCGCCACGCGCCTTCAGGATCGTCAGCGTGCCGTACTTCTGGTAGCCGATGCGCAGCTCGCTGCGGGTCTGCGCGAGGGCCGGGCCGGCGACGAGGCCGAGGGCCAGGGTCAGCACGAGGCCGAGGCGGCGGCGCGTCGAGAACAGCGAGTCGATCCGCAGGTTCATGGTGGTACTTCCGGAGGTGGACGAAGAAGGATAAAGACACCCCGGCCCCTTGCGGCGCCGGGGTGCCGAATCACCCGGCGTTCATGGCAAGCGGGCGAGGAGACAAGGGTTGCAGCGCGCGGTCGAGGCGTTCGACCAGCGCGTCATCGGGAACATAGCCACCGGATTCGTGCGGCACCAGCTGCGCATCGGTGGCGAACACGCCGTCGAGGATGTCGCGGGCGCCGAGGGCGGACAGCACCGGCTTCAGCGCGTAGTCGAGCGCGAGCAGGTGGGCGAGGCTGCCGCCGGTGGCCAGCGGCAGCACGGTCTTGCCGCGCAGGCCGTCGGTGGGCAGCAGGTCGAGGAACAGCTTCAGCAGGCCGCTGTACGCGGCCTTGTAGATGGGGGTCGCGACGAGCAGCAGGTCAGCGTCGCGCACCTCGTCGAGGGCCGCGCGGATCGGGGCGTTGCGCGCATCGGCGTGCAGCAGCGGCGCGGCAGGCAGCTCGCGCACCGCGATCAGGCGGCTGGTGTCGGCCGTGCCTTCGAGCCTCGTTTGCGCGAGCTGGAGCAGCCAGCCCGAGCGCGATCGGAGCGAGGGACTGCCGGAAATGCTGACGATCTTCATGGCGGGTCGGGCGGGGTGGTGCCCGGTGATGACGACGAGCCGCCACGATAGGGACCGGTGCATCGAACGCCAACGAATGAAAGTGGGTTTGCTTATTGGCTGGGCGCATAGGCACCCACAGCCATCGCTTTTCGAGAACCCGATATCTCGGGAATGTGACCCGGACATCTTTCACCTGACGTGGCCGGCGCGAGTTCACGAGACTGCGCGCTCGCAATGCAACCGCCAGATCAGGGAGAAGAATAGATGAGCATTCGACGCCTTTCGTGGCTTCGCGCCTGGGGCACGGCCTTGGCGGCCCTGTGCTGCACACCCACCGCGCTCGCCGAGCCTTGCCCCGGCACCGAGCCAGGCCGCCATCGACGCGGCGACCTGAAATCCATCACCACGCCGGACGGCAAGGTCACGATGTTCACGGACTACGACGCCAACGGTCTGCTGCTGCGCAGCGTTTCCCCCGACTGCGTCGTGACGCTGAACACCTACGACCTGCGCGGCCGGCTGCTGAGCCATACCGAAGGGCCGCACACAACACGCTTCACCTACGACCCGGTCGGCCAGCTGACCCGTATCACGCTGCCGGATCAAACCTGGCTGGGATTCGACTACGACGACGCACACCGTCTCGTCGCCCACTACGACAACACCGGCAGTCGGATCGAGTACCAGCTTGACAAGGCCAGCCAGCTGATCGGTGAGCGGGTGAACGACCCGGATGGCAGCGTCCGGGCCATGCTGGTGCGCGGCATGGACGCGTTGGGCCGGGCGCAACGCAGTGTTCGTCCTGGAGCGACACAGCCATGAAGACGCTGCTGCTGGC
>NZ_JBFUGN010000094.1:0-12003 GCF_056402895.1 Rhizobacter sp. P3_B12
TACTGGGTGATCCGGCAAACATGGAAGAAATCTTCGGTTGATTTTGCATACTCGCCTGTATATGGAATTCTGTCTATGCGCTCAAAGAAAGGGCAACTCATTCTGCGAGGCAAGTGCGGCATCGCCCCTCAAATTGACTCTGCAGAGTGTCAATAATGTTAATCCCTCCCGATTTTAATTCTATGGACCGTTGAATGGGCCATTAATTTCGTGGCTGCGCGAGCTTCGGTTTGGAATTAAAAATTCATAGTGGCTAACTCTGCCGACATGGGGGAGACGGGGCTCGCTTGGCCGGCAGATGCGTGTAGTTGTACAAAATAGGGAGTTTCTATGCCGTCATTCGGGACTGGTTTCACGAAGAAGGGTGCGAAGCCGCCGCCCTGGATCATCTTCGTTCTCATCGCAGMGCTTGTGATTCTTGTAGTGCTCTTGATCGTGCGGCATGCGTGATACGAACGGCTGGCAAAACCGATGCTCAACTGCGCGCGTCTGCCGGTAAGACAAATCTCGGCACGAATGCTTACGGTGGCGGAGTGGGTGCAGCCGGTGGTCTGGGCGTGGCGCAATGCGAGTGTTCGAAATGAAGCTGCAGTTCAAGCCAAAGATTTTCGTGACGATGCTCGCTGTGTGCTCGGCGATAGCTGGCGCCGCTGCGTGGATCACCGGGCTGAATTTCTGGATGCTTGCGGCCATCCTTGTCGCTGCTGTGCTCGTCAATGGACTTATCACTTCAGTCGACGACGAGTCTTCTCGGAAGCAAGAGTGACGGACGGTTGATTCCATAGGCTTCGAGCGCATGCATAGGCGCTCCACACGTTTCTTTGCACGCCTGAAATCCAAGCGACACGCCGGCATCCAAAGATGAAGCTGTCCAGGAGATTTCGATGAGCATCACCATCCAGCGTCTCGCCTTCACCGTCGCCGCCATCGCGTTGGCGGCCTTTGCCAGCGTGGCTTCCGCCCAGGAGCGCCACGGCCACGGCGGTCCCGGCCGCCCGGGGCCGGCCCCGGGCTACCGCTCGCCGCACTGGCAGTTCGACAACCGCTACCACCACGACCACTACTACCCGTCGCGCGGGTATGTCGCCGCGGCGTTGCCGGGCGGCAGCATCAGCATCGGGTTCCACGGGGGCAACTACTTCTACCAAGGCGGCGTCTGGTTCCGCCCGCAGGGCCCGCGCTACATCGTCGTCGCGCCGCCGTTCGGCATCGTCGTGCCGCWGCTGCCGCCGGCCTACACCACGCTCTACATCGGCGGCGCGCCGTACTACTACGCCAACGGTGCCTACTACGCGACCGCGCCGGGTGGCTACGCCGTGGTCGAACCGCCGCCGGGCGCCGATGCCGCGCAGCCCACACCGCTCCCGCCGCCCCCCAAGCCCGAGCCGGACCCGATCCTCTACCCGCGCACCGGACAGAGCCCGGCGCAGACCGAGGCGGACCGCCAGGAATGCAACCGCTGGGCGACCACGCAGCCGGCGGCAATGGCGGATGCCTCCGTCTTCCAGCGCGCGGTGGCGGCCTGCATGGATGGCCGCGGCTACACCGTGCGCTGATATTGGGGGCTCCACCCCCTTGGCTGGGCGGTTGTGGGCAGGGAGCGGGGCCGTTAAGTTTCGGCTCCACTCCCTCTCGCTCGACCGATGCGCCTGTCCACCCTCCTGCTGCTGCTCTGTTGCCTCGCCGCCACGGCGCAGGCGCAGGCGCAGGTGCAGGTGCAGCCGGACGCATCCACGTCAGATGACCTGCTGGTCCGCCTGACGCGTGACGAAGCCGTCGCCTACGAAAACGGCGAAGGCGTGCCGCGCGATCCGGCACGCGCCGCGCAGCTCTACTGCCAGGCCGCCCGCCAGGGCGATGCCGAATCGCAATACAACCTCGCGTGGATGTACGCGAACGGCCGCGGCATCGACCGCAACGACGCCACCGCGTCGTTCTTCTTCCACGCCGCTGCCGAGCAGGGCCTGCCTCAGGCGGTGCGCATGCTCGAACGCGTCGGCCAGCCCGGCATCGACATTCCCGACTGCATGCGCCCGCCCGCGCCGGTGGTGGCCGCCGCGGTGCAGGCCACGCCCGCGGCCGCCGCGCCTACCGCCGAACTGCGCAGCAACGGCCCGAAGTACATCGTCGACTTGGTGAAGACCATCGCGCCGGAGTACCGCGTCGACCCGCAGCTCGCGCTCGCGTTCATCCAGGTCGAGTCGAACTTCGACGTGGTCGCGCTGTCGCCGAAGAACGCGCAGGGCCTGATGCAGCTGATCCCCGAGACCGCCGCCCGCTTCAACGTGAAGCGGCCGTTCGACCCGGCGCAGAACATCCGCGGCGGGCTCGCTTACATCCGCTGGCTGCTCGCCTACTACCGTGGCGACGTGACGCTGGTGGCGGCGGCCTACAACGCCGGCGAAGGCGCGGTGAACCGCTACCGCGGCGTGCCGCCGTATGCCGAGACGCTGGGCTACGTGAGCCGCATCCTGAAGTCGTCGCGCATGCTGACGCACCCGTTCGACACCACGGTCACCGAGGCCTCCCCGCAACTCGCGGTCATGCGCAAGTTCTAGCCACTCTGCCTGCTGTCCGGACAGTGCGCACTGTCCGCGTTCCGTTCACGCCCGCCTGGCGCGGCCTGCGGGACAACCCGAAGACGCCGGCACAAAGTCCTTGCCGCTCAAGGGCTTGAACGCCGCGGCGCACGATGGCCCCGATGTGGCACGTCGCTTGCGCTGTACAGGTGCACGCGCTTCACCATTCCAATAAAACAGGAGACAGCATGACCGCGACCCGACAGCGCCCGATGGCGCTGCTGGCCTGCCTTGCCCTGGCCGGCCTCTTGATCGCCGCCACCGGCGCGCAGGCGCAGACCCAGGACATCCGCATCGCCCACGTCTACAGCAAGACCGGCCCGCTCGAGGCCTACGGCAAGCAGACGCAGACCGGTTTCATGATGGGGCTCGACTACGCGACCGGCGGCACGATGACGGTGGCCGGCCGCAAGCTCACGGTGATCGAGCGCGACGACCAGGGCAAGCCCGACGTCGGCAAGAGCCAGCTCGCGGCGGCCTATGGCGACGACAAGGCCGACATCGCGGTCGGCCCGTCGTCGTCGGGCGTCGCGCTGGCGCTGCTGCCGGTTGCCGAGGAGTACAAGAAGGTGCTGCTGGTCGAACCCGCGGTGGCCGATTCGATCACCGGCGACAAGTGGAACCGCTACATCTTCCGCACCGGCCGCAACAGCTCGCAGGATGCGATCGCCAATGCGGTCGCGCTCGACAAGCCCGGCGTCACGATCACCACGCTCGCACAGGACTACGCGTTCGGCCGCGACGGCGTGAAGGCCTTCAAGGAGTCGATCAAGAAGGCCAGGCTGATCGACGGCGAGTACCTGCCGACCAGCACCACCGACTTCACCGCCGGCGCGCAGCGCTTGATCGACAAGCTGAAGGACCAGCCCGGCCGCAAGATCATCTGGATCCTTTGGGCCGGGGCCGGCAACCCGTTCAAGATCGCTGACCTCGACCTGAAGCGCCACGGCATCGAGATCGCGACCGGCGGCAACATCCTGCCGGCGATGGCCGCGTACAAGAACTTCCCCGGCATGGAAGGCGCCACGTACTACTACTTCGGCATCCCGAAGAACCCGGTCAATGAATGGCTGGTGGCCAACCACTACAAGCAGTTCAAGGCACCGCCGGATTTCTTCACCGCCGGCGGCATGAGCGCGGCGATCGCGGTCGTCGAGGCGCTGAAGAAGACGCAGGGCGCGACGGCCGCCGACAAGCTGATCGCCGCAATGGAAGGCATGGCCTTCGAGACGCCCAAGGGCCGCATGGTGTTCCGCAAGGAGGATCACCAGGCGATGCAGAGCATGTACCACTTCCGCATCAAGGCCGACCCGGCGTTCGCCTGGGGCGTGCCGGAGCTGGTGCGCGAGATCAAGCCCGACGAGATGGACGTGCCGATCCGCAACAAGCGCTGAGCAACGTCCACCCCACAACCAGGAGACGCCATGTTGAAGAACCGGTTCGCCAGGATCGGGGCTGCGGCCTCGCTCGCCTTCGTCTGTGCCGCGGCCTGCCAGGCCACCCCGCTGCCGCAGTTGCAGATCGACCCCGCCGAGGTCAGCGTGTCCGGCCTGTCGTCCGGCGGCTTCATGGCGGTGCAGATGCACGTCGCCTACTCGGCCACCTTCAAGCGCGGTGCCGGCATCGTCGCCGGCGGGCCGTACTACTGCGCCGAGGGATCGATCGTCAACGCGACCGGCCGCTGCATGACGCACGCGAGCACCATCCCGGTCAGCAGCCTCGTCAGCACCACCAACAGCTGGGCCACGAACGGCCTGATCGACCCGGTGGCCAACCTCGCCAACTCGAAGGTCTACCTCTACTCCGGTACCTCGGACAACACCGTCAAGCCCGCGGTGATGAACGACCTGAAGACGTACTACCAGAGCTTCGTGCCGGCGGCCAACCTCTTCTACAAGAACACCATCGCGTCCGGCCACGCGATGATCACCGACGACTACGGCAGCAGCTGCGCCACGACCGCGTCGCCCTACATCAACGACTGCGATTTCGACCTCGCCGGCGAGATCCTGAAGCAGCTGCACGGCACGCTGAACCCGCGCAACAACGGCACGCTGTCGGGCACCTTCACCGAGTTCGACCAGACCGCCTTCATCACCGGCCACGGCATGGCCACCACCGGCTGGGTCTACGTGCCGCAGAGCTGCAGCGCCGGTGCCGTGTGCAAGCTGCACGTGGTGTTCCACGGCTGCCAGCAGAACACCGCGCTGGTCGGCCAGCAGTACGTGCGCAACACCGGCTACAACCGCTGGGCCGACACCAACGGCATCGTGGTGCTCTACCCGCAGACCAGCACGCAGGCCACCAACAGCTGCTGGGACTGGTGGGGGTATGACAACGCGAACTACGCGAAGAAATCCGGCCCGCAGATGGCCGCGGTGCGCGCGATGATGACGACGCTGGGCAGCGGCTCGGCGCCGTCCGGGCTGCCGGCACCCACCGGCGTCGGCACCTCGGGCGCCACGGCGAGCAGCATGGTGATCGGCTGGGGCAGCGTCAGCGGTGCGAGCGGCTACAACGTGTACCGCGGCGGCAACCAGGTCAACGCGAGCCTCGTCACCGCGACGAGCTACACCGACACCGGTCTCGCCGCCGGCACCACCTATTCATGGACGGTGAAGGCGGTCGACGGCAGCGGCATTGAAGGGCCGTCGTCCAGCGCGGCCACCGGCACCACCACCGGCGCACCGCCGGCCGCCACCTGCACCACCGCGAGCAACTACGCGCACGTCGCGGCCAACCGCGCGCACGTGCAGGGCGGCTATGCGCTGGCCAACGGCTCGAACCAGAACATGGGGCTGTGGAATCTCTTCGTCACGACGACGCTGAAGATGACCGGCACGAACTACTACGTGATCGGCACCTGCCCCTGACCGCTGCGATGCTCGAGACCCAGGACCTCACCATCCGCTTCGGCGGCCACGTCGCGGTCGATCGCGTCAGCTGCAGCTTCGAACCCGGCACGCTGACCGCGATCGTCGGGCCGAACGGCGCCGGCAAGACGACCTGGTTCAACCTGATCTCCGGCCAGCTGCGCGCCAGTGCCGGCCGCGTGCTGCTGCACGGCACCGACATCACCGCCGAAGGCCCGGCCGCGCGCACGCGGCGCGGCATCGGCCGGGCCTTCCAGCTGACGCAGTTGTTCCCCGGCCTGCCGGTGCGCGAGAACGTGCGGCTCGTCGTGCAATCGCGCGCACGGCTCGGCCTGAACCTGTGGTCGGTGTGGCGCGACCACCGCGGCGTGCTCGAGCGCACGCAGCAGCTGCTCGAGCAGGTGCGCCTCGAAGCCCGGGCCGATCAACCGGCTGGCAGCCTGCCGCATGGCGACCAGCGCAAGCTGGAGGTGGCGATGCTGATGGCGCTGGAGCCGAGCGTCTTCATGTTCGACGAGCCGACCGCCGGCATGAGCGTCGACGAGGTGCCGGTGGTGCTGGACCTGATCCGCCAGCTGAAGGCGCGCACCGACTGCACGATCCTGCTGGTCGAGCACAAGATGGACGTGGTGCGCGAACTGGCCGACCGCATCGTCGTGCTGCACAACGGGCAGCTCGTCGCCGACGGCGAGCCCGGGCTCGTGATCGCGTCGCCAATCGTGCAGCAGGCCTACCTGGGGCTGGCGGCATGAGCGCAGCCCTGACGCTGGAAGGCGTGCACACGCACGTCGGCGCCTACCACCTGCTGCAGGGCGTCGATCTCGACGTGCCGACCGGGCAGGTGACGATGCTGCTCGGCCGCAACGGCGCCGGCAAGACCACCACGCTGCGCACGGTCATGGGCCTGTGGATGGCGTCCGCCGGCCGCGTCGCGTTCGACGGCGACGACATCACGCGCCTCGGCACGCCGCGCATCGCGCAGCGCGGCATCGCCTACGTGCCCGAGAACATGGGCATCTTCGGCGACCTGACGGTGCGCGAGAACCTGCTGCTGGCCGCGCGCGGCGCCCGCTCGCTGGCCGACATCGACACGCAGCGCCTCGACTGGCTGTGCGGCCTGTTCCCGGCGCTGCGCACGTTCTGGCTGCACCCGGCCGGCGCGCTGTCGGGCGGGCAGAAGCAGATGCTCGCGATCGCGCGCGCGATGATCGAGCCGCGCCGGCTGCTGCTGATCGACGAGCCGAGCAAGGGCCTCGCGCCGGCCATCGTGCTGAACCTGGTCGCGGCGCTGCGCGAGATGAAGGCAACGGGCACGACGATCCTGCTGGTCGAGCAGAACTTCGCGATGGCGCGCGCGCTCGGCGACCGTGTCGCGGTGATGGACGGCGGCCGCATCGTGCACCRCGGCGCAATGGCCGAGCTCGCCGACGACGACGCGTTGCAGCAGCGTCTGCTCGGCCTGTCGCTGGGAGTGCACCCATGAGCACCACGCTGCCCCGCTCGTCGTTCGACTTCGTGCCGATCGCGCTGGTGCCGCTGCTCGCGCTCGCGGCCTGGCCGCTGATCGGCTCGTCGTCGAGCTGGCTCACGCTGACCGTCGCCGGCCTCGCGATGGGGATGATCGTCTTCATCGTCGCGTCGGGCCTGACGCTGGTGTTCGGCCTGATGGACGTGCTGAACTTCGGCCACGGCGTGTTCATCGCGTTCGGCGCCTTCATCGCGACCAGCGTGCTCGGCGGCCTGGCCGACTGGACCGGCGCCGACAGCCTGTGGCTCAACCTGGCCGCGCTGTTCCCGGCGATGCTGGCCGCGATGGCGCTCGCCGCCGCGCTCGGCTGGGCCTTCGAGCGCGTGCTGGTGCGCCCGGTCTACGGCCAGCACCTGAAGCAGATCCTGATCACGATGGGCGGCATGATCATCGGCGAGGAGCTGATCAAGGCGATCTGGGGCCCGGCGCTGATCCCGCTGTCGCTGCCGCAGGCGCTGCGCGGCGTGCTGGCGCTCGGCGATGCGTCGGTCGAGAAATTCCGGCTGCTCGCCACCGGGCTTGGCGCCGTCGTGCTGGCCGCGATGCTCTACACGCTGAACCGCACCAAGCTCGGCCTGCTGGTGCGCGCCGGCGTGCAGGACCGCGAGATGGTCGAGAGCCTCGGCTACCCGGTGCGCACGCTGTTCGTCGGCGTGTTCGTCGCYGGCTCGGCGCTGGCCGGGCTCGGCGGCTCGCTGTGGGCGCTGTACCAGCAGGGCGTGGTACCGCAGATCGGCGCGCAGCTGAACGTGCTGATCTTCATCGTGATCATCATCGGCGGGCTGGGCTCGACGCTTGGCTGCTTCGTCGGCGCGCTGCTGGTCGGGCTGCTGGCCAACTACACCGGCTTCCTGTGGCCGAAGGTCGCGCTGTTCTCGAACATCGGCCTGATGGTCGCGGTGCTGCTGTGGCGCCCGCGCGGGCTGTACCCGGTGAGTTCGCGATGAGCGCGCGCCTGCTGGATCGCCTGCTGTCGCACGACCTGCCGCGCAGCCGCGTGCTCGCGCTGCTGCTGGCCGCCATCGTGCTGGGCCTGGCGCTGACGCCCTTCGTGTTCCCCGGCACGCAGGCGATGAACGTGGCGGCCAAGGTGATGGTCTTCATCGTGCTGGTCGCGAGCTTCGACCTGCTGCTCGGCTACACCGGCATCGTCAGCTTCGCGCACACGATGTTCTTCGGCATCGGCGCCTACGGCATCGCGATCGCCAGCACGCGGCTCGGGCCGGGCTGGGGCGCGCTCGGGGTGGGCGTGGCGGCGGCGCTCGCGGTGTCGCTGGTGCTGTCGCTCGTGATCGGCCTGTTCAGCCTGCGCGTGAAGGCGATCTTCTTCGCGATGATCACGCTGGCGGTGGCCTCGGCCTTCCTGACGCTCGCCTCGCAGCTGTCGGAGTGGACCGGCGGCGAAGACGGGCTGAGCTTCCGGCTGCCCGAAGCGTTGAGCGACCGGCGCGCCGCCTACTACCTGCTGTTCGCCTGCGCCACCGCGCTGGTGCTCGCGATGCTGCGCATCGTCAATTCGCCGTTCGGCCGCGTGCTGCAGGCGATCCGCGAGAACGACTTCCGCGCCGAGGCCATCGGCTACCGCACGGTGGTGTACCGCACGCTGTCGAACGTGCTGTCGGCGCTGTTCGCGACGCTCGCCGGCTGCCTGCTCGCGCTCTGGCTGCGCTACAACGGTCCGGACACCTCGCTGAGCTTCGAGATCATGCTCGACGTGCTGCTGATCGTCGTGATCGGCGGCATGGGCAGCGTGTACGGCGCGGTCGTCGGCAGCCTGCTGTTCGTGCTGGCGCAGAGCTACCTGCAGAACCTGATGGCGCTCGCGGCGCCGCTGGTCGGCGGCGTGCCGCTGCTTTCCACGCTGATCTCGCCCGAGCGCTGGCTGTTGTGGCTCGGGGTTCTCTTCGTGCTGTCGGTCTACCACTTCCCGAACGGGATCGTGGGCCGGCTGCGCGCGATGCGGACACGCCGGCACGACCATCCCACCCAGAAGGAGACATAACCATGAACCTGCACCGGATCACGCTCGCCGCCCTCGGACTGTCTGCGGTCGCCCTCGCCGGCTGCGGCAGCGACGACGACACGCCACCGCCCGTCAACACGCTGCCTGCCAACGTCACGCAGCAGTCGATGACGGACTACCCCGCCACCAGCACCGGCGCCGGCAGCACCGCCGCGACGCAGGACCTGCTGACCGGCGGCCTCGGCAAGTCCGGGCTCGGCGGCGCGGCACCCACCTACGCCGATCCGCTGAACCCGACCGCCGCCGAGCTGCGCCGCAACGCCCTCTTCAGCAACTACCGCGGCCTGGTCGACATCAGCGCCGGCGGCGGCTACGGAACGCTGTACGGCCCGAACGTCGACGTGAGCGGCCAGGCGACGACCGGCGAAGGGCTGATCCCGGGCCGCGAGTACGTCGCGGTGCTGGACAACGCAGCCGGCACCAAGCGGGTCGCGATCGCGGTGCAGATCCCCGACACCTTCAACCAGAGCGCGCCCTGCCTCGTGCTCGGCCCGTCGTCCGGTTCGCGCGGTGTGTATGGTGCGATCGCCACCTCGGCCGAGTGGGGCCTGAAGCACGGCTGCGCGGTCGCGCTGACCGATGCAGGCAAGGGCATGGGGCTGTACGACATGACGGACGACACGGTGACCCGCATCGACGGCACGCGCGCGACGCGCGCTGCGGCCGGCGCGGCCGCCTCGTTCGCCGCCGCGGTGACGGACGCTGCTCGTGCGACGTACAACGCGCTGTTCCCGAACCGGCTGTCGCTGAAGCAGGCGCACTCGCAGCAGAACGCCGAGAAGGACTGGGGCAGCGACACGCTGGTGGCCGCCGCCTATGCGCTGTATGCGTTGAACGACCGCTTCGGCAATGCGGCCGCGCCGCTGCCGTTCACCGCGGCCAACACGATCGTGATCGCCGGCTCGGTGTCGAACGGCGGCGCGGCGGTGCTGCGTGCGGCCGAGGCCGACACCACGGGCCTGATCGATGGCGTGGTCGCCGGCGAGCCGGTGACCGAGCTGCCGACGACCGCGGGCTACGGCGTGCAGTTCGCCGGTGCGGCGGTCACGGGCTACGGCAAGAAGCTGGGCGACTTCACGACCTACGGCAACGTCTACCAACCCTGCGCCGCGCTGGCGGCAGGCGCGGCGATGGCCGAGACCTCGACCTTCAACTACCTGGTGGCGACCGCGCAGACCGGCAAGGCCGYGGCGCGCTGCGCGGGCCTGGCAGCCAAGGGCCTGGTGACCGGCGCGGACACCGCGGCCCAATCGGCCGATGCATTGGACAAGCTGCGCGCCTACGGCTGGACGGCCGACAACGACCAGATGCACAACGCGCACTACGCGCTGGGCAACGGGCCGATCCTGTCGGCGATGTACCCGATGATGTACGGCCGCTTCTCGGTGACCGACAACCTGTGCAACGCGAGCTTCGCGCAGGTGGACGCCGGCGGCAACCCGATCGCAGCCCTCGCGGCAAGCAAGGCGCCGAGCTTCGCGACCGGCAACGGCACCGCCAACGGGTCGCCGGCCTCGGTGGTCTACAACGACTCCGTCGGCGGCGCGAAGCTGTGGTCGGCCGCAACCTCGGTGTCGACCGGCGTGCAGGACTTCGGCCTCGACAACGCGCTGTGYCAGCGCGCGCTGGTGACCGGCGTCGACGAGACCGGCGCGGCGCTGACGGCCACCGCGTCGTCGACGCGCCCGACCGCGGCGCAGGCGGCGGCGGTGCAGGCCGGCATGGCCGAGGTGGTCGTCAACGGCAACCTGCGCGCGAAGCCGGCGCTGGTGGTGGCGGGCCGCAGCGATGCGCTGGTGCCGGTCAACAACAACGCGCGGGCCTATGTCGCGTTCAACAAGACGGTGGAGGCGGCCGGCAAGCTGGGCTACATCGAGGTGACGAACGCGCAACACTTCGACGGCTTCCTGTCGTTCGCCGGCTTCGACACGCGCTTCGTGCCGCTGCACGTGTACTTCAACCGGGCGATGGACGCGATGTACGCGCACCTGAAGACCGGCACCGCGCTGCCGCCCAGCCAGGTGGTGCGGGCGACGCCGCGCGGCGGCGTGCCGGGTGCGGCACCGGCGATCACCGCGGGCAACGTGCCGGCGATCAGCGCCGCGCCGCTGATGGCGGACCAGATCGGTTTCAGCGGCACGTCGATTGCCGTTCCGAACTAGGGAAGACGGTGGCCTTCACGTCGCACTACCTGGCCTGCGAAGGCCGCGAGCTCCACTACACCGAGTGGGGCGCCGGCCGTGCCGAGACGGTGATCGCCTGGCACGGCCTCGCGCGCACCTGCCGCGACATGGACGAGGTGGCGGCGCACCTGTCGCAGCGGTTCCGGGTGATCTGCCCGGACACGCTCGGCCGCGGCCTGAGCGAGTGGAGCCGCGATCCGGAGCGCGAGTACTGCCTGGCGTTCTACGTGCAGCAGGCGGTGTCGCTGGTCGACCAGCTCGGGTTGCACGACTTTCATTGGGTGGGCACGTCAATGGGCGGCGCGATCGGCACGCTGGCCGCGGCCGGGCCGTTGCGCGGCCGCATCCGCAAGCTGGTGCTGAACGACAACGGCCCGGAGCTGGCCGAGCCGGCGCTCGCGCGCATCCGCGGTTATGCGGGGCGGCCGGCCGCCTTCGAGACGGTGAGCGAGCTGGAGCAGTACTTCCGCAGGATCTACCAACCGTACGGCTGGCTGAGCGACGGCCAGTGGCGGCGCCTGACCGAGAGCTCGACGCGCCGCCTGCCCGACGGCCGCGTGACGCCGCACTACGACCCGGCGATGGTGATGCAGTTCACCCACCACGACGACGACTACCGGCTGTGGGACGCGTGGGACACGCTGACGCTGCCGGTGCTGTGCCTGCGCGGCGAGCACTCCGACCTGCTGCTGCCCGAGGTGGCCGAGCAGATGCGACAGCGCGGCCCGCGCGCGCAGGTGGTGACGGTGCCGGGCTGCGGGCATGCGCCGGCGTTGAACGTGCCGGAGCAGTTGACGGTGGTGGAGCGGTTCCTGAT
>NZ_JBFUGN010000095.1:0-12001 GCF_056402895.1 Rhizobacter sp. P3_B12
GCCAGCACCTGCGCGACGCGGCGCAGGCTCGAGGTGCCGACGCAGGCACCCTGCGGCAATGCATCGAGCGTCGCATGGTGGTTCGAGACGAAGGCGTCGCGCGGATCCTCGCGCTCCAGCACCGCGGCCAGCTCGAAGCCCGCCGGCAGGTCCATCGGGACGTCTTTCAGCGAATGCACCGCGAGGTGCGCGCGGCCGTCTTCGAGCGCGGCTTCCAGCTCCTTGACGAACAGGCCCTTGCCGCCGACCTTCGACAGCGTGCGGTCGAGGATCTGGTCGCCGCGGGTCGTCATGCCCAGCAGTTCGACGCGCAGGCCGAAACGTTGTTGCAGCAGGTCGCGCACGTGTTCGGCCTGCCACAGGGCGAGGCGGCTTTCGCGGGTGGCGATGACGAGGGGTTCGGGCAGCGAAGACATCGGCAAATGCTATCAGGCCCATCTCTTGCCTGAACGATATGACTGATCCCCGTTGCCGCGCTGATACCATCGCGCTTCGTAACCAAGTTACAGCCTCGACGAGGCCCTGAGGACAAAGATGCCACGTGCCACACCTGCCCCCAAGTCCCACGTCTCCCCCGTCCGCAACGCTGCCCGCAAGGCCTCGTCCAAGCCGGGCCGCAGCAGCGCTGCCGAGGCTGCCGACAAGAACCGCCCGCTGGTCGACGACATCCGCCTGCTCGGCCGCATCCTCGGCGACGTGATCCGCGAGCAGGAGGGCCAGGGCGCGTTCGATTTGATCGAGCGCATCCGCCAGCTGTCGGTGGCGTACCGCCTGAAGCGCGACGCGCAGGCCGGCAAGACCTTCGACCGCCTGCTGAAGAGCCTGAGCGGCGACCAGACGGTCAGCGTGATCCGCGCCTTCAGCTACTTCTCGCACCTGGCCAACATCGCCGAGGACCGCCACCACGTGCGCCGGCGCGAGCACCACGAGCGCCAGGGCCACCTGCAGGAAGGCTCGCTCGCGATGAGCTTCGAGCGCCTGGCCGAGGCCGACGTGCGCGCCGCCGACATCGCCGGCGTGCTGCAGCGCGCCTTCATCTCGCCGGTGCTGACGGCCCACCCCACCGAGGTGCAGCGCAAGAGCATCCTCGACGCCGAGCGGGCCATCGCCGAGCTGGTGGGCCAGCGCGACGAGCTGCACGGCGCACGCGCGCTGGCCGGCAACGAGGCGCTGCTGCGCGCCCGCGTCACGCAGCTGTGGCAGACGCGCATGCTGCGCTACACCAAGCTGACGGTGGCCGACGAGATCGAGAACGCGCTCAGCTACTACCAGTCGACCTTCCTGCGCCAGATCCCCAAGCTGTACCAGGAGATCGAGGAGGCGCTGCCCGGCCACCCGATCGCGCCGTTCTTCCGCATGGGCAACTGGATCGGCGGCGACCGCGACGGCAACCCGAACGTCAGCGCCGAGACGCTGCAGATGGCGCTGCGCCGGCAGAGCGAGACGGTGCTGCGCTTCTACCTGACCGAGGTGCACGAGCTGGGGGCGGAGCTGTCGATCTCGGCCACGCTCGCGCCGGTGACGCCCGAGATGCAGGCGCTGGCCGAGCGCTCGCCCGACCACAACGCGCACCGCGAGGACGAGCCCTACCGCCGCGCACTGATCGGCATGTACGCGCGGCTCGCCGCGACGCTGCAGGCCTTCACCGGCACCGAGGCGCTGCGCCATGCGGTGGCGCCGCAGGATCCGTACCGCCGCAGCGACGATTTCGGGGCCGACCTGAAGGTGATCGAGACCTCGCTGCGCTCGCACCATGCCGATGCGCTGATCGCGCCGCGCCTGCGCCCGCTGATGCGCGCGGTGCAGGTGTTCGGCTTCCACCTGGCCACCGTCGACCTGCGCCAGAGTTCGGACAAGCACGAGGCGGTGGTCGCCGAGCTGCTGAAGACGGCGAAGATCGAAGCCGACTACAGCGCGCTCGACGAGCCGGCGCGCCGCACGCTGCTGATGAAGCTGCTGAACGACGCGCGTCCGCTGCGCGTGCATGGCGCGGCGTACTCGGAACACAGCGTCGGCGAACTGGCGATCTTCGAGGCGGCGCTGAAGATGCTCGACCGCTACGGCCGCGAGGCACTGCGCCACTACATCATTTCGCACACCGAAGACGTCAGCGACCTGCTGGAGGTGCTGCTGCTGCAGAAGGAGACCGGGCTGATGCACGGCACGCTGGACGATGCCGCCGTGTGCCAGCTGATCGTCTCGCCGCTGTTCGAGACCATCGGCGACCTGCGCAACGCCGAGCCGATCATGCGCGACTACTACGCGCTGCCGGGCGTGGCCGACCTGATCAAGCGTTCCGGCCGCGAGCAGGACGTGATGCTCGGCTACAGCGACAGCAACAAGGACGGCGGCTCGTTCACCAGCAACTGGGAGCTGTACCGCACCGAGATCGCGCTGGTCGAGCTGTTCGGCAGGCTGGGCGAGCAGCACGGCATCACGCTGCGCCTGTTCCACGGCCGCGGCGGCACCGTCGGGCGGGGCGGCGGCCCGAGCTACCAGGCGATCCTGGCGCAGCCGCCGGGCACGGTGAACGGCCAGATCCGGCTGACCGAACAGGGCGAGGTGATCTCGTCGAAGTACGCGCACCCGGAGATCGGGCGGCGCAACCTCGAAACGCTGGTGGCCGCGACGCTCGAGGCGACGCTGCTGCACCCGACCAAGAGCGCGCCGAAGAGCTTCCTGGACGCCGCCGCGGCGATCAGCGAGGCCAGCATGGCGGCCTATCGCAAGCTGGTCTACGAGACCCCGGGCTTCACCGACTACTTCTTCTCGGCCACGCCGATCCGCGAGATCGCCGAGTTGAACATCGGCTCGCGCCCGGCTTCGCGCAAGGCCACGCGCGCGATCGAGGACCTGCGCGCGATCCCGTGGAGCTTCAGCTGGGGCCAGTGCCGCGTCGCGCTGCCGGGCTGGTGCGGCTTCGGCTCGGCGATCGAGCACTTCCTCGGCAAGCAGCCGGCGCAGCGCAAGGAGCGACTGGTGCTGCTGCAGCGCATGCACAAGCAGTGGCCGTTCTTCCGCACGCTGCTGTCGAACCTGGACATGGTGCTGGCCAAGAGCGACCTGGGCATCGCGGCGCGCTATGTCGACCTGGTCGAGGACAAGAAGCTGGGCAAGAAGATCTTCGGGCTGATCCAGGCCGAGTGGCAGCGCACCAGCGACGCGGTGTCGCTGGTCACCGGCGAGAAGCATCGGCTCGCGTCGAACCCGTCTCTCGCGCGCTCGATCGAGCACCGCTTCCCGTACCTCGACCCGCTGAACCACCTGCAGGTCGAGCTGATGCGGCGCTACCGGCAGCGCCGCGAGGGCGATCCGGCGAATGAGCGGGTGCAGCGCGGGATCCACATCTCGATCAATGGGGTGGCGGCGGGGTTGAGGAACACCGGCTGAATTTGCTGCTGCATGAACAGCAGCAGCCAGGGCTTGCCAGGACATGACCTCATCGGCGATATTCGCAATTCGCGAATAGCGAATATGGCCGGACGATGGAACTCAAACCGCAAGATCTGCTGGTGCTGTTGAAGGCAGCGGCGCACCCGCCGCAGCGTTGGACCTATGCCGCGCTTGGCGAGGCGTTGGCCATGAGCGCCTCGGAAACGCATGCGAGCGTGAAACGCGCCGTGGCGTCCGGCCTCGCAGTGGCGCCAGGGCGTGGCGAGTGGTCGCCGGTGCGACCCAGCTTGCTGGAGTTCATGCTGCACGGCGTGCGCTACATCTGGCCGACCACACCCGGGCCGGTCAAGCGCGGCGTGCCGACGGCTTTCGGTGTCGAGCCCTTGGCCAGCATGCTGACGGCTGCCCAGAGCGAGGCCCCGGTATGGGCACACCCCACCGGCAGCGCCAAAGGTCCCACACTGTCACCTCTCTATCGAACGGCACCGCAGGCGGCCCTCGCCGACCCCGCCTTGCATCGCCTGCTCGCCCTGCTGGATGCCTTGCGCACAGGGCGTGCACGCGAGCGTTTGCTGGCCGCCAAATTGATGGAAACCGAACTGATGCAGTTCGATTCGGGAGCTATCGATGCGAGTCGATGACCCCAATCTTCCTCATCTGCGCCGCATCGCCGAAGCACTGTGCGAACTGCGCGAGCAAGTGGTGTTTGTCGGTGGTGCCGTGGCCGGTCTGCTGGTGACCGATCCACTGGCCGACAGCGTGCGTGCGACCCGCGACGTGGACGCCGTGGTGAACGCCAACCGATCCACGTTTTATCGCATCGAGGAACAGGTGGCGCAGCTTGGATTCGCGCGAGACGCCAGCAGCGATGTGATTTGCCGCTGGGTGCACAAGGCGTCCGGGCTGCTCTTCGACCTGATGCCTGTGCAGCCTGAGGTGCTGGGTTTCTCCAACCGCTGGTATCCGTATGCCGTACAGACCGCCGTGCCCGTGGCATTGGGCGACGGCATCACGATTCGGCTGGTGAGCGCCGTGGCAGGACTCGCCATGGATCGCCTGAGGTCCTTGAGCAGGTAAAGCTTCAGAACAGCGACTGCCCGATCAGCGACGTGAACCGCTCCAGCGCGAAGCTGCCCGCGAGCGAGTTCCCGGTGTGCTCCAGCCCCGGCGACCAGACGCACACGCCCAGCGTGCGCGGGATGTGCGCGACGATGCCGCCGCCGACACCGCTCTTGGCCGGGATGCCGACGCGGTACGCGAAATCGCCCGCCGCATCGTAGGTGCCGCAGGTCAGCATCAGCGCCGACAGCCGCTTCGCCGAACTCGCGTCCAGCACCCGCTCGCCGTTGACCGGGCTCACGCCGCCGTTCGCGAGAAAGCCCACCGCACGTGCCAGGTCGACGCAGTTCATGCGGATCGCGCAGTGCCGGCAGTAGGCCTCGATCACCGCGTCGACCGGGTTCTTCAGGTTGCCGAAGCTGTGCATGAAGTGCCCCATCGCGCGGTTGCGCGAGCCGGTGGCCAGCTCCGAGCGCGCCACCGCATCGTCGTACTGCAGCGCCGGGTTGCCCGACAGGCGCCGCACGAACTCCACCAGCGCCATCTCGGGCTGCACGAAACGGGTGCTCAGCACGTCGGTCACGACCAGCGCGCCGGCGTTCAGGAACGGGTTGCGCGGCTTGCCCTGCTCGGTCTCCAGTTGCACCAGCGAGTTGAACGCGGTGCCCGACGGCTCGCGGCCGACCCGCTCCCACAGCGCGTCGCCGACCAGCTGGAACGCGAGCGTCAGCGAGAACAGCTTCGAGACCGACTGGATCGAGAAATCCTCGCGCGCATCGCCGACGGTGTAGAGCCGCCCGTCGAGCATGCTGACCGCCATGCCGAAGCGCTGCTTCGGCACCTTGGCGAGTTCGGGGATGTAGCGCGCCACCTCGCCCTGCTCGAGCAGCGGTTGCGCTTCGTCGTGGATGCGGTCGAGCACCGCCTGCATGTCGATGGCCATCCGATAATTGGGCCATGACTGCACCCTCGCCGCACACCGATCCCCGGGGATTTCTTCGCGCGCTGTACGACGCCGCGGTCGCGCGGGCCCTGCCGGCGCAGGCGCTGGGCGCCTTCCTGCCGCCGCCGCCGCGCGGGCGCACGCTCGTGCTGGGGGCCGGCAAGGCGGGCGGCGCGATGGCCCAGGCGCTGGATGCGCTGTGGCCCGCCGATGCGCCGCTGTCGGGGCTGGTGGTGACGCGCTACGACCACGTGCCGTCCGACTACCGCGCGAGGCCGGGCCGCATCGAGGTCGTCGAGGCCGCCCACCCGGTGCCCGATGCGGCCGGGCGCCAGGCGGCGCAGCGCATCGCCGCGCTGGCGCAAGGGCTGACCGCCGACGACCTGGTGCTGTGCCTGGTGTCCGGCGGCGGCTCGGCGCTGCTCGCGCTGCCGGCCGACGGCGTCACGCTCGAGGAGAAGCAGGCGATCAACAAGGCGCTGCTGAAGAGCGGCGCGGCGATCGACGAGATGAACTGCGTGCGCAAGCACCTGTCGGCCATCAAGGGCGGACGGCTGGCGGCGATGTGCGCACCGGCCCGGGTGATCACGCTGCTGATCTCCGACGTGCCGGGCGATTCGCCCGAGGTGATCGCGAGCGGCCCGACGGTGCCCGATGCGACGACCTGCGCCGATGCGCTGGCGATCCTCGCGCGCTACCGCATCGAGGTGTCGGCGGCCGCGCGCGCCGGGCTGGAGAGCGGTGCGTTCGAGACGCCGAAACCCGGCGATGCGCGCTTCGCCGGGCACGAGCTGCGGATGATCGCGACGCCGCAGCAGTCGCTCGAGGCGGCCGCGGCACTCGCCCGTTCCGCGGGCATCGAGGCCCACATCCTCGGCGACGAGATCGAGGGCGAATCGCGCGAGGTCGGCAAGGTGCACGCGGCGCTGGCGCGGCAGGTCGCGCGGCGCGGGCAGCCGTTCCGCACGCCCTGCGTGATCCTGTCCGGCGGCGAAACCACGGTGACGGTCGCCAGCAAGGGCGGCCGCGGCGGGCGCGCCACCGAGTTCCTGCTCGGCTGTGCGATCGCGCTGCAGGGGCAACCGGGTGTGTTCGTGCTGGCGGCGGACACCGACGGGATCGACGGCGTGGAAGACAACGCCGGCGCGATCGTCACGCCCGACACGCTGGCGCGCGCCGAGGCGCAGGGCCTCAGCGCGCGTGAACAACTGGATCGCAACGACGCCTACGACTTCTTCGCGCCGCTCGGCGACCTGGTGGTCCCCGGGCCGACCTTCACCAACGTCAACGACTTCCGCGCGCTGCTGGTGCTCTGAGGATCACTGCTCCAGCAGGTCCTTCATCTCGTCGGCATGCTCTTCCTCGTCGTGCAGGATGCCTTCCAGCATGCGGCGCGTCGTCGGATCCTTGTCGCCGATCAGCGTGATCATCTGCCGGTAGGTTTCCACCGCGACGCGCTCGGCCACCAGGTTGGCACGGATCATCGCCTTCAGGTCAGACGACTCGTCGTAGCCGGCATGGCTGCGTTCGAGCAAGGTGTTCGGCGAGAAATCGGGCTCGCCGCCGATCTGCACGATGCGCTCGGCGATCAGGTCGGCATGCGCTGCCTCTTCGTTCGCGTGCACCATGAACTCGGCCGCGATCGCCGGCGACGACATGCCGTGCGCGGTGAAATGGTGGCGCTTGTAGCGCAGCACGCAGACCAGCTCGGTGGCCAGCGCGCCGTTCAGCAGCAGCACGATGTCGTCGCGCCACGGGCCGTAGCTCGGCGTCACGGCCCCGTCCTCGGTGCGCTTGCGTGCGGCTTCGATCGCGGTCTCGTCCAGGCGCAGGGCCTTGCCCTCGCGGGCGTTCTTGTCGTGCATGGCCATCTCCGTTCGGGGTCAGGGTTGCGGATCCCTTCACTGTAGGAAGCATCTGCACCGCCGGGCATCGGAAGGCAGCGGCCCTGCCTGTAGGACTGGGCCGCGCCGGCTCAGCCTTGCTGCAGCAGCTGCGCCACCACCGCCACCGCGATCACCTCGGGTTCYTTGCCGGCAATCCCCGGCACGCCGATCGGGCAGGTCATCCGGCCGATCGCCTCGGCCGGCACGCCGCGTTCCTCGAAGCGATGCACGAAGCGCGCGCGCTTGGTGCGGCTGCCGATCAGGCCGAGGTACGCGAAATCGCCGCGGCGCAGGATGGCCTCGGTGATGCGCAGGTCCAGGTCGTGGCTGTGCGTCAGCACCAGGTAGTGCGCGCCCGGCGGCGCCTGGGCCACCTCGGCTTCCACCGGCTCGACGCAGATGCGCTCGATGTGCGGCGGCAACGGGTGCTCGGGGAACTCGCTGTCGCGCTCGTCGATCCATTGCACGCGGCAATCGATGCCGGCCAGCAGCGCGACGATCGCGCGGCCCACATGGCCGGCGCCGTACAGCTGCACGAAGAAGCGCGGCGCGCTGTCGGGCCAGGCGGCCAGCACCGCGTCGCCGAGCCGCTGGGTGCGCAGCGTCAGCGCGCCGCCGCAGCACTGGCCGAGCGAGGGGCCGAGCGCGAACTCGGCGTCATGGGAATTGGTGTCGCCGGTGGCGAGCCGCTGCCGTGCCTGCGCGATCGCCGTCAGTTCGAGGTGGCCGCCGCCGATGGTGCCGAGCACCGCGTCGCGCGTCACCAGCATGTGCGTGCCGGCCTCGCGCGGCACCGAGCCGCGGTGCGACAGCACCTGCACGTCCATCGCGGGAACGCCGGTTTCGAGGAATGCACGCGCCGCGTCGCGCAGCGCGCTCACCACCGCAGCCTCCGTGCGAGCAGGGCTTCGACGGGCTCAGCCCGCCCCTTCGACAGGCTCAGCGCGAACGGCGTTCGGGTCAGCCCACGAGCACCGGCAGCGGCGCGTTGATGACCGTGCCCACCAACTCGTACACCGCCTCGTGCGTCAGCACGCCGGCCAGCACCAGCTTGGGCCGGCGCAGCAGCGACTTGGCCTTCGTCAGCAGCCCGCGCCAGCCGCCGTGCAGCCCGACGCGCAGCCGGTTGCGCAGCGTGTCGCGCAGGATCAGCAGCGAGGTCTCCTCGCGCACCTCGGTCGCGAACTGGCGCTTGTATTCCGACACGCCGATGCCGAAGTTCAGCGTCTGCGGCCGCTGGTGCGCGATCAGGTCCTCGATCAGCCGGTACAGCAGCACGGTACCGGGGCTGAACTTCGACAGCTCCGCGTCGTGGCCGATGTCGGCGTAATGGAACACGCCGCGCCCCTGGTAGCCCAGCACGAAGGCCAGCGCCCGCCCGCCGCTGCGCAGCACGTAGCTGCGCAACAGGCCACGCCGTGCCAGGTCGGTGAGCCGCAGCGCGATGTCGTCGCGCTCGATGCCCAGCGGGCCGATCGCCTGGTGCTGCCAGGTGCGCTTCGCGATGTGCTGGGCCTGGCGCACGAACTCGGCCACCTGCTCCTCGGCATCGACGCGGATCAGCTCCAGCCCCGGCATCTGCTCTTCCAGCACCCGCACCTGGCGGCGCAGGTTGTAGCGCTTCTTGCTGCCGAAGCGCGCCAGGTAGGCGTCGAAGGTCTCGGGCAGCGCGATCGTGTACAGCGGGCGCTTGCCGTGCTCGCTGTACAGCAGCGAACCGCCGCGCTGGCGCAGCTGCGCCTCCCAGCCGGCCCAGGCGCTGCAGCCGGCGGGAATGCCCTTCAGGAACAGCGCGTCCAGGTCGGGGCGCTCGCGCCACAGCCGCTCGACCACATCGGCCAGCGCCTGCGGCCGGCCGGCCACCAGCGGCGCGCCGCCCAGCAGGTGCGCCGCGCGCAGCTTCAGCGATGCGAAGGTCCAGCGGCCGGCCGAGAACGCGAGCGGGTACGGCTGCACGTCCATCGGCACCACGCCGACCTCGGTGCCCGCTTGCGCCGGCAGCACGCCGAGCAGCAGGTCGTCGGCCGGTCGGGTGGCGACCAGGTGGTTCCACCACTCCGGCGACTGGTAGATGCGGTAGACATGCCCGCTGTCGCTGAGCAGGCCGTCCCAGCCCTTCATCAGCTGGCTGTCGGTGGCGGYCGCCCGCGAGAACACCACCGGCGAAGCGGGGGGCGTGGCAACGGGGGCGAAAGCAGAAGAGGTGGCGCTCATGAAGACGGCTGGAGCTCGCGGAGGATCGACCGGACATCGGCGCCCGGTGCGGACGCCTGCGAATCGACGCCAAGGATATCGACGGCAGCACTTTTGCCGTCTCCCTCGCCCCGGGGGTTCGTGCGTGAATACCGCACGAATACGGCCCGTCTTGCGCTGTTTGCTCGACCACGTTGCGTTCGGTTGCGTCTGCTTGCGTCTGGTGGCTGTCAGACGGCGGCACGCACCGCGGTGATCGCGTCGAGGATCGCCTCCGGCGTCGCCGGCGCGCGCAGCGGCGGGTCGACACGGTGCCCGCCGAGCGCCGACACCGCATCGCGGATCGCGAAGAACACCGAGAACGGCAGCAGCAGCGGCGGCTCGCCGACCGCCTTGCTGCGGTGGATGCTGTCCTCGACGTTCTCGCCGTCGTACAGCCGCACGTTGAAGACGGCCGGGCAGTCGTTCGCGGTCGGGATCTTGTAGGTGCTCGGCGCGTGCGTCGCGAGCAGCCCGGTCTGCGGGTGCCACACCAGCTCCTCGCTGGTCAGCCAGCCCATGCCCTGGATGAACGCGCCCTCGACCTGGCCGAGGTCGACGGCCGGGTTCAGCGAGCGGCCGGCGTCGTGCAGCACGTCGGCGCGCAGCAGCTTCCACTCGCCTGTCAGGGTATCCACCAACACCTCGCTGACGGCCGCGCCGTACGCGAAGTAATAGAACGGCCGGCCGGTCAGCGTGGCGCTGTCCCAGTGCAGGCCGGGCGTCGCGTAGAAGCCGTCGGACCACAGCTGCACGCGTGCCAGGTAGGCCTGCATCACCAGCTCGGCGAAGCCGATGCGCCCGGCCGGGCCGATCACCTCGTCGTTCGCGAAATGCAGCTCGTCGGCGCGGCAGGCGAGGCGCTGCGCGGCGACGTCGGCGAGCCGCGCGCGGATCTGCCGCGCCGCATCCTGCGCCGCCTTGCCGTTCAGGTCGCTGCCGGTGGAGGCGGCGGTGGCCGAGGTGTTGACGACCTTGTGCGTGTCGGTCGCGCTGACGCGCACCCGCTCGAAGCCGACGCCCAGCTCGTGCGCCACCACCTGCGCCACCTTGGTGTTCAGCCCCTGGCCCATCTCGGTGCCGCCGTGGTTCACCAGGATCGAGCCATCGCTGTACACGTGCACCAGCGCGCCGGCCTGGTTCAGGTGCTTCACGTTGAACGAGATGCCGAACTTGACCGGCGTGAACGCCAGGCCGCGCTGCAGCACCGGGTTCACTCGGTTGAACGCGGCAACCGCCTCGCGGCGTGCGCGGTAGCCGCTGTCGGCCTCGAGCTGCGCGCACAACTCGTGCAGGATGTTGTCGTCGACCGACTGGCCGTACGGGGTCGTCCGATTCGCGTCGGTGCCGTAGAAGTTGACCCGCCGCACGTCCAGCGCATCCTTGCCGAGCGCACGCGCGACGCTGTCGATGATGTTCTCGATCGCGATCGCGCCCTGCGGCCCGCCGAAGCCGCGGAAAGCGGTGTTGCTCTGCGTGTTGGTCCTGCCGCAGAAGCCGTGCATCGATACATCGGGCAGCCAGTAGGCGTTGTCGAAGTGGCACAGCGCGCGCGTCATCACCGGGCCCGACAGGTCGGCCGAATGGCCGGCCCGCGACACCATCGTGACCTCGCTGCCGAGGAGGCGGCCGTCGTCGTCGTAGCCCACCTCGTACTCGTACCAGAAGCAGTGGCGCCGGCCGGTGATCAGGAAATCGTCGTCGCGGTCGACCCGCAGCTTGACCGGCCGGCGCAGCTTCTGCGCCGCCACCGCCGCGACGCAGGCAAACAGCGCCGACTGCGATTCCTTGCCGCCGAAGCCGCCGCCCATGCGCCGGCACTCGACCTGCACATGGTGCGAACTGAGTTGCAGCGCATGCGCCACCAGGTGCTGCATTTCGCTCGGGTGCTGCGTCGAGCAGTGCAGCAGCAGGCCGCGGTCTTCCTTCGGGATCGCGTAGCTGATCTGGCCCTCGAGGTAGAACTGCTCCTGGCCGCCAACGTCCAGCGTGCCTTTCAGGCGGTGCGGCGCCGCGTCGATGGCCGCCCGCGCGCCGCCCTCCCGCGTGCTGCGCACGAGGTGCATCGGCGGCAGCACGTAGGCGCCGGCCGCGTGTGCGGCCTGCGGCGTCAGGACCGGCTGCCGCGCCTCCACCTTCAGCACCGCCCTCGCCTGCGCCGCGGCACGGCGCGCCGCATCGCGTGTCGACGCGATCACCGCGAACACCGGCTGGCCGAGATAGCGCAGCTCGCCGTCGGCGAGGATCGGGTCGTCGTGCAGGATCGGCCCGCAGTCGTTCGGGCCGGGGATGTCGGCCGCGGTCAGCACCGCGACGACGCCCGGCTGCGCGCGCAGCACCGCGAGGTCGATCGCCAGCAGCCGGCCATGCGCGATCGGCGACAGCCCGAGCGCCGCGTGCAGCGTACCGGCGAGCTCCGGCAGGTCGTCGATGTAGGCGGCCTCGCCGGCGACGTGCAGGTGCGCCGATTCGTGCGGCCGGCTGATGC